>JAJQAH010000084.1 GCA_021203885.1 Oscillospiraceae bacterium
ACTAGTCGGTCCGGAAACCTGCGCAACAGTTTCCACATGCGGTGTTCTGGGGAACAGGTCGACGGTCGAATCGATCCGGGACCGGTATCCGTCCTGCCGGAAAACCGCCAGATCCCTGGCCAGGGTCGCCGGATTGCAGGAGACATAGATGACGCGCCCCGGAGACATATGGATGATGGCCCGGATCACTTCCGGTGCCAGGCCCCTGCGCGGGGGATCGACGACGATCAGGTCGGGCTGAAGCCCGCCGGCCGCCAGACGCGCAGCGGTCTCTTTCGCGTCCTCGCAGGTAAATTCCGCATTCAGAATGTTGTTTCTTTCCGCATTGGCACGGGCATCGTCCACGGCGGAAGAAACCGTTTCCACGCCGATGACGTTCCCCGCCCGCGCCGCCATGGCAAGGGAGATCGTTCCAATCCCGCAGTACAGGTCCAGGACCGTCTCGTTTCCCTTTAAACCGGCCAGATCCAGTATCTTGTCATACAGGACCTGCGTCTGAGCCAGATTGACCTGAAAGAAGGAGGGGACGGACAGCCGGAACGTCAGTCCGCAGAGCTTCTCGTCCAGGGTATCTTTTCCCCACAGCGTGCGGTAGCTCTCCCCGAGGATCCCATTGCCTTTTCTTTTGTTGACACCCAGGATCACGCCTGTTATACCCGGATCCGCGCGCCGCAGACATTCCACCAGCTCGGCCTCCCGGGGCAGTTCCTCGCCGTTGACGAAGATGCAGCACAGGCTCTCCCCAGCCGCATTGGTCCTGACGAAGATATGGCGGACCAGTCCCCGGCCGGTTTCCTCCTGATACGCGGGGATCTCATATTGCTGCATCCAGGTCTTTACGGCTTTTCGTATGCAGGCCACCTGCCCGCTGTGAAGCAGGCAGTCCTCCGTGTCGATCACCCTGTGGCTCCGTCTCTGATAGAACCCGATGCAGGGCCCGGGGGCCACGGGAAACTGGACCTTATTCCGGTAGCGCAGGATATTTTCCGCACCGCAGACTTCGGGCACGGGCAGGTCCAGCCCGCCGATGTGCGCGAGGGCGTCCTGTACCTTGCGGTGTTTGAACCGCAGTTCCTCCGGATAGCTCATGTGTCTTAAGGCACATCCGCCGCAGAGTCCGAAACAGGGACAGTCGGGTTCCACGCGGGCATTGGACGGCTCCAGGATCTCTCCGGCGGTCCCCCAGGCGCAGGACCGTCCGATCTTATCCAGGTGTACCGAGCACAGCTCGCCGTCCAGCGCCCCTCTTACAAAGCAGGTCATCCCGTCCGGCAGGGAAGCCACGCCCTCTCCGTCGCTGCCGTACCCCCGGATCCGAAGCGTGACATCGGATCCGGGTATTTTTGTGCTTTTCCCCGGTTCTTTTTTTTCAGCCGTTCCGCCCACTGTCGTTCTCTCCTCCGGCCGGCTCGGGCGGGAATATTTCCGTCCCCGCCGCGTCGAGCACCTGCCCGATCAGCTGATTGGACAGCAGGAACCCCTCCGGCGTCAGGCGCCAGTTTCCGTCCCGCGTCCGGGCCCAGCCTCTCTCCTGAAATTCCGTCATTTTCTCGCGGACGGGCGCAAAGTCCCCGCCGTACTCCTTTTCAAACAGCTCCCCGCTGATCCCGCCGGCCGTGCGCAGGCCGAGCATGAGATATTCCCCGGCCCGCCCGGCCTGCGAAACGGCCGCATTCTCACCGGCCGGGGGACTTCCGTTCCGTGTGCCGCGTATATAGCCATCCAGATCCCGGTCCCAGGAGAAGCGGCGGCCGCCGAAATCGGAATGGGCACCGGGCCCGAATCCCAGATAGGGCTCCAGCGTCCAGTACTTCAAATTATGCCGCGACTCAAACCCGGGCCGGGCGAAGTTGGAGATCTCATACTGTCCGTATCCCCGCTGTTCCAGAAAGCGGACGGCCTGCAGGTACAGATCCGCCTGCGCGTCGTCATCCGGAAGGATCTCGCCCTCCGCCACCCGCCTTGCCAGCGGGGTGTTTTCCTCCACCGTCAGACCGTACGCCGATATATGCTGCGGCCCCAGAGAGACCGCTTTTTCAAGTGTCGCCTGCCAGCCGTCCCGGTCCTGTCCGGGCAGTCCGTATATGATGTCCAGACTGACGTTTTCAAACCCGGCCGCCCGGGCGGCCGCCACGGCCCGCTCCGTCTGCTCCGTCGTGTGAGGGCGCCCCAGATCGGCCAGCTGGCGGTCATCCGCCGACTGCATCCCGAGAGAAAGCCGGTTAAAGCCGCTCTCCCGCAGCATCTTCAGTCCGGCCGGATCCGCGCTGTCCGGATTGGCCTCCAGCGTGATCTCCGCGTCCCCGCGCAGGTGATAACATTCCGAGATCCGCTCCAGCAGCCGGGTCAGTCTGTCCGCCCCGAAGTAACTGGGCGTGCCGCCGCCGAAATAGACGGTATCCACCCCGAAGGGATCCGCGGCCGGGGCCGCCGCCTCCAGATGCGCCGCCAGCGCGCGCTGGTATTCGTCCATGCGTTCCTCCCGGCCCGCCAGGGAGTAAAAGTCGCAGTATGCGCACTTGCTGCGGCAGAAAGGAATATGAATATACAGGCCCAGACCCACGAAACCGCCTCCCGCCTGCTTAGATGTTCCCAATTATACACCCAAACGCCTGATTTGTCCCGCCCGCTTAGCGGCGGCCGCAAAAAATTTCTTGTATTTCCGGCGGATTTGTCATATGATAATAGGGTATATGCGCAAATCTGCTTTTGAGGAGGTCTCCCTTTGGATAACAGACCGATCGGCGTTTTTGATTCCGGACTGGGCGGGCTGACCGCGGTGCGGGAACTGCACCGCCTGATGCCGGAAGAGAGCATCGTCTACTTCGGGGACACGGCAAGAGTCCCGTACGGTGGCCGTTCCAGAGAAGCCATTATAAAATATGCCCGGCAGGATATCGCCTTTCTGACCACTTTCGACCTGAAGGCCATCCTGATCGCCTGCGGCACGGTGTCCTCCACCGCGCTGCAGCTGTTGCAGGATGAAAATGACTGCCCGATCTTCGGCGTGGTGGAGCCGGCCGCCCGGGCGGCGGCCGAGGCCAGCAGGAACGGGCGGATCGGCCTGATCGGCACGGAGGCCTCCATCCGCAGCGGCGCCTATGAGCACGTACTGGCCACCCTGCGGCCGGACGGGACGGTATACGCCCAGGCCTGTCCCCTGTTCGTGCCGCTGGTGGAAAACGGCCGGTTCCGGCCGGGAGATCCGGTCGCCGAGCTGGTCGTGGCGGAGTATCTGACGCCGCTGAAAGAGGCGGGGATCGATACCCTGGTCATGGGCTGTACCCATTACCCGCTGCTGCGGGATGTGGTCAGCGATTTCTTCGGCGACGGGGTCACGCTGATCGACGCCGGCGGTGCCTGCGCCCGGGAGGTGGCGGACTACCTGGCGGAGAACGATCTGCTGACCGGCGGCACGGACAGCCGGCGGCGCTATTTCGTCTCCGATACCGCGGACAGTTTTGCAAAGCTCGCCTCCACTTTTCTCGGGGAAAGCATCTCCGACCGGGTGGAGCAGATCGACATTACCGTCTATTAAACGGGAGGTTTTTGCTTTATGGAAAAGAAAGTCATGCTGTCCATTCTGTCCCAGCAGACAGTGCTCGGCGAGGAGCCGGAAACCACCGACCTTCAGACGGAAGGCGTGCTCCGGTCATACGGCAACGGAAAGTTTACCCTGGTCTATCAGGAGAGCGAGCTGACCGGACTGGAAGGCACCCGGACCACCTTTAAGATCGATAAAGACTGTGTCTCCCTGATGCGGGAAGGAGAGGTCAATTCCGAACTCATATTTCAGAAAGGGAAGCGGTATCAGTCCATGTATCAGACCCAGTACGGAGCCCTGGAACTGGGGATCAGCACACACCGGCTCAGCGTACGGGCGGGAGAAAGCGCCGGAAAGCTGGATGTGACCTACACCACGGAGTTGAATCACGTCCTGACCGGGGAACACGACCTGCATGTGGAATACCGGGTCATTCTCCCCCATGCGGCCACACCCGGGACCCGCAGGAAGAAGAGCCGGACCGCGAAGATCACCCTGCAGGCGGCGCCCAAGCCGCCGGAAGACCGTCCCACCCGCCGGACCTGACCGGCCTCGCGGGTGCGTTTCCCCGCGGCGTGCAAAAAACGGGCGCCGGTTTCAGACCGGGCCCATTTGAAAAGAGAGATCATTTATGAACATGATACAGGCGGCGAAGGACCAGGTCGGTGCCCTGACGCAGGCGGCCTACGAACGCTGCGCAGACCTCGGTCTCCTGCCCGCGGGAGCCGAAGTACACGGGGTCGTTGAGATCCCGAAAGACGCGAAAAACGGGGATTTTGCCTCCTCCTTCGCCATGGCGGGTGCCAAAGTCCTGAAATCCGCCCCCCGGGACATCGCTCAGAACATCCTGGAGCATCTGGACCTGGAAGGCAGCTACTTTTGCCGGGCCGAAGTGGCGGGTCCCGGTTTTCTGAACTTCTTCCTGGGGACCAGGTGGTACGCCGATCTTCTGTCCGGTATCGAAACGGAAGACGCGGATTACGGCCGCAGCGACGAGGGCCGGGGACAGAAAGTCATGGTGGAATTCGTGTCGGCCAATCCCACCGGGCCCATGCACATCGGAAACGCCCGCGGCGGCGTACTGGGCGATACGCTGGCGGAGGTGCTGGACTGGGACGGGTACGACGTCTGGCGGGAGTTCTACGTCAACGACGCCGGCAACCAGATCTTTAATTTCGCCGCGTCCATCAACGCACGGTATCTGCAGCTCCTGCCGGATGCGGACGATGTTCCCTTCCCGGAAAACGGGTATAAGGGGGAGGACATCGTGGACCTGGCGCAGGCTTTTCTGCAGCAGGAGGGCCCCGGCTGGAAGGACCGGCCGGAGGAAGAGCGGCTGGAAGCCATGGCCGCCTTCGGCCTGGATCAGAACATCCCGCGGATGGAGAAGGATCTGCGGCGCTATAACATCGAATACGACCAGTGGTTTTTCGAGTCCTCCCTTCATAACAGCGGTTACGTGGCCGAGACCGTGGAGCTTCTCGGCGAAAAGGGATATACATATGAGAAGGACGGCGCACTGTGGCTCCGAACGGCCGAGCTCCTGGAAGAAAAATACCGGAACGAGGGAAAGACCGACGAACAGATCGAAAAGCTGGAACTGAAGGACGACGTGCTGCGCCGGTCCAACGGCTTCTATACCTACTTCGCCGCCGATATCGCATATCACCGGAACAAATTCGAGGTACGGGGCTTCGACCGGGTGATCAACATCTGGGGCGCCGACCACCACGGTCATGTGGCCCGCCTTCAGGCCGCTCTGGACGCGCTGGGGCTGGACGGCTCCCACCGGCTGGTCGTGGTGCTGATGCAGCTGGTCAACCTGCTGCAGGACGGGAAGCCGGTCCGGATGTCCAAACGTTCCGGAAAGGCCATTTCGCTTCGCAACCTGCTGGATGAGATCGACGTGGACGCCGCCCGGTACTTTTTCAACTGCCGCGCGCCCAGCAGCCCCCTGGATTTTGACCTGGACCTTGCGGTCCGGGAGGACAGCGAAAATCCGGTTTATTACGTCCAGTATGCCCACGCCCGGATCTGTTCCCTGATCCTGAACGTGGGGGAGGCCGTTCCGCCGGCGTCCCAGGTCCGGTTCGAACTGCTGGACAGTCCCGTGGAGCTGGAGCTGATGAAGTGCCTCGCCCGGTGGCCCGAGGAGATCCATCTGGCCGCCCGGGATTACGACCCGTCTCTGATCAACCGTTATCTGATTCAGCTGGCCGGGGACTTCCACCGCTTCTACAACGCGAACCGGATCAAATCCGAATCTCCGGACCTCCGCTCCGCACGGCTGAAACTGGCGGATTCCGTACGGATCGTCATCGCCGCGGGACTGAGCCTTCTCGGAATCACGGCCCCGGTCAAAATGTAACAGAAGCCTTCCTAAAAAAACAGGGATCGTACCTTTTCGGTACGGTCCCTTTTTGTACTCTGTATTTACCCGCCGGGAAAATATCCGGATCAGTCGTCCCCCTGATCCCAGTTGTGATAGACATTCTGAACATCGTCATTCTCTTCCAGCGTCTCGATGAGCTTCTCCATGTTCTTGATGTCTTCCTCTTTTTCCAGTTTCACATAGGTCTGTGGCACCATTTCCACGGCGGCGGACAGGAATGTATATCCCTTGTCCTGCAGCGCCTCCAGGACCTTGCCGAAGTCATCCGGCGCCGTCGTGATCTCATAAACGGAGTCGTAGGCCTCAACATCTTCCGCCCCGGCGTCCAGCGCGTCCATCATGACCTCGTCCTCGTCCCGGCCCTCCTGTTCCAGGACCAGTACGCCCTTCTGGTCGAAGGACCAGGAGACACAGCCGGCGGTGCCCATGCCCTTTCCGTATTTATCCATCAGATGGCGCACCTCCGGGGCGGTCCTCTGCCGGTTGTCGGTCAGGGCCTCCACGATCACGGCCACGCCGGAGGGTCCGTATCCCTCATAGGTGATGTTTTCGTAGCTGTCCCCGGACCCGGCCCCCACTGCCCGGTCGATGGCCCTCTTGATGCTGTCGTTCGGCATATTGGCGGCCTTGGCCTTGGCAACGACCGTGGCCAGGCGGAAATTGTTGTCCGGGTCCCCGCTCCCGCCGGTCTTGACCGCGACGATCAGTTCCCTGGACAGCTTGGTAAAGGTCTGGGAGCGCTTGGCGTCCATGACCCCCTTGGTCTTCTGTATGTTATGCCATTTGGAATGTCCCGACATGTTTTTCACCTCTCATGGGAAAATCTTCCCGGACCGCGCCCGGGTTCCTTTCCCGACAAACTTATAGTCGCCGGCTGCCGTTTCTTCTGTCGGAACCGGTTCCTGAACATTATACCATACAAGATCCCGGGTGGCAAGTGGTTCGGGCCGCCGG
>JAJQAH010000103.1 GCA_021203885.1 Oscillospiraceae bacterium
CGTACCACCAGACGTAGTCCTTCTGCTCCACCCTGTTGCAGGAGAAATCGACCTTCCCGCAGACGACGCGCCAGCAGCCGTAATCGTTGCACTCTATGCCCGTCCTTGAGAAGTCGACCTTTCCGTTTTTCACGTACCACCAGCCGTATTCATTGGCGCAGTTGGCCACGCCGGTATAATCCGTCATGACTTTCCCGCCGTCCACATACCACCAGCCGGACTGATTCTCCACCACGCTGCCCTTTGAAAAATCCACTTTTCCGCCACTGATGTACCAAAGGCCGTAATCGTTTTCATACTCCGCGATCCCGGTGTAGCTGAAGTCGACCTTGCCTTCCAGTACATACCACCAGCCGTAGCTGTTCGGCTCCACGCTGTTTTTGGAAAAATCCACCTTTCCGTCTTTGATATACCACCAGCCGTAGTCATTACAGTAATCGCCGACTCCGGTGTATCCGAACTGAACCTTGCCGCCGACCACATACCACCAGCCGTAACTGTTCTCCTCCCCGCTGTTCTTGGAAAAATCCACCTTTCCGTCTCTGATATACCAAAAGCCGCTGGCGTTCCCAAAGTCGGAGACGCCCGTATAGCCGAAATCGACCCTGCCGCCGACTACGTACCACCAGCCGTAACTGTTCTGTTCCACGCTGTAGCAGCTTATATCCGCCAGGCCGTTCGTTACATACCACCAGCTGCCGTCTTCGTCCGCGTAATCGCAGAGGCCGGTGTAATCAAGCTGCGCCTTCCCGTTCAGCACATACCACATGCCCTCGGTCCCGTTGACCGTACCGGACACAACGGAGTTCAGGTCCGACCTCACATCGTTCACGTAATACTGCCAGGCACCGTTTTCCTGAATGAATCCGGTATACGTCTCGGGCCCGTTTTCCGGCTCCGAAACGGCCGCAACAGGATCCTGCGCCGCATCCGGAGTCTGGAACCCGTCCGGCTCCGCGGCTTCGTCGGGAACCTCCCCGTCGGCGACCGCTGCAGCGCTGACGGAATCGGATTCACTGTCTTCAGCAGACAAGGCCGATACTACGGCCGCTGAGCCATCTGAAGATTCCTGTGCAACGGCCAGTCCCGGAAGAGCAGTCACTGCCATTATCAACGTCAGCAGAATCGCCAGGCCCTTTTTCAGATACTTTCTAATAAACGTTCCTTTCCGCCCGAACGGGGTCATCCGGGCACAGATCCTTTCCCGCGTATTTTTGCAGTCTGTCTGCTGAAAAGTTTACTACGATTTTCATTATGAATCAATCAAAAATCAACCCAATAATTCGGGATCCGGCTGCGTGATGATCTCCCCGTTCAGCACATCCGAGAGCAGTACCTTCGCTTCCGCCACGGAATTTTCGTCCGGGATGACCACCGAGGCCTCCACTTTCTGCGTATAGGTGACCGCCATGGCGCCCGTCCCGTTGACGCTGGCGCTGCAGATGTTCCAGTCCTCATCTGAATCCAGCTGCGTCAGGGCGATCTCGGCCATCAGACCGGCGGGGATACTGGTCTCGAAATTTCCGTCCATGGCGTCCAGGATCCCCTGGTACCCGGTCAGAACGGCGGGCGACATGAGCTTGTCGATGATCCCACGCAGAACGGCCAGCTGGTTCCGGCCCCGCTGAATGTCCCCGTCCTGGAATGCATACCGCTCCCGACAGAAAGCGAGGGCGGACTCCCCGTCCAGCTCGTTTTCGCCTGCCACATAGGTGTACCCTTCCACGTTTTTGCTCGTAAAGGCATAGTCGGACCAGACCGTTACGCCGCCCAGGGCATCGATGAACTCGACGAAGCCCTCAAAGTCCAGGCGGAAATAGTAGTCGACCGGCACCTCGTAGTACATGGACAGGGAATCCATGCCGACCTGGACGCCGTAGAAGCCGGCGTGGGTCAGTTTGTCCCGCTGGCCGTCCGAGATGGAAAGCGGGATATAGTAATCCCGGGGCGTCGTCAGCAGCAGGACCTGCCGGGTATCCGTATTGACCGCGGCCAGGATATTCACGTCGCTGGTACTGGAGTCCACCAGCCCCTCCCGGCTGTCGATGCCGCTGATGTAAACGACGAAGGCCGTGTTCGATATGGTAACGGGCGTGGGAGAAGGTTCCTCACTGGGAGCCTCGCTGGGGTCCATCGCGACGATCTCGCCGGGGCCCAGGGCAGTCTCATCCTCCGTGCTTTCCCCGCATCCCGCAAACAGCGTCACACACAGCGCCAGCGCCAGAAAAATCGTCATGATCTTTTTCATAAAAAATTTCGGCACGAAAGCCCGACGCGGTCAGTCGGTTAAAAGCGTGCCGGCCTCCTTCCAGCATGAATACGGCAGTTCATCCGGCCGGGAACACCACACTGTACAGCATCAGCTCCGTGAAGGATTCCCCGGAAGACTTAAACACATTCAGGGACGTCTCCACGCAGCTCATGCACCAGACCGGGACGCCGTCCGCCCCGGTATAGCCCGTCACCTCCTGGAGGATGACGGGCCCAGTTTCTCCGTCCAGTTCCTTCTCCCCCATGTAGATCATGACGTGGCCGTTCATGATCAGCACGGAGCCGGCCGGCAGGCTTTCGATAAACGCCAGTTTCTCCTCCGTGCCCATCCCGGCGAGGTCCGTGACCTCCGCACCCGTCTTGTCCATATCGCCGCTGTTGCGGGGCAGGATCACGCCGAAGCACCTAAAGACGCTGCACACCGCGGAGGAGCAGTCCATATTCCCGTCCCCGTCCCCCCAGCCGTAGGGAACACCCAGCAGTTTCTCCGCCCGGGCCGTGATATTCTCCTCCGTCAGTTCTTCCCAGCCCGAACGGCAGGAGCCCTCCGGCAGATCCAGGAACCGGACGGGCAGCGCGTCTTCCGCCGGTTCGGTCTGAAAGACCAGTTTCCCGTCCGACGCCGTCACGTAACCGTCCGCTCCGTCCCCCGCCAGGGGCAGCACGGCGCGCGCATTTTCATCACCGTCAGCCGAAACGGATGGGATCCGGGTCCCCATGCGCAGGGTCAGCTCCGTATCAGGGATCTCCGCATAGGCGTCCGTCACCACGAGAAAATCTTCAATCTCCAGCCAGGCCGACATCAGGCCGAAGGAGCAGAAGGACACGGCATCTCCCGGTATCCAGCCATAGTAATCTTCTCCCTGGACGAAAAGCCAGTTTCCCGCCTGATGCAGGACGATGACGCCCTCCCCGGCCCGGAACATGCTCTCCTGAAACAGGTCGAAGGAACTCCGGTCCCCCGTGGCGCACAGGGTCTCCTCCGTGGGGAAGGACCGCACGGCTGCGTTATCATTCAGGATCCCGTACCGGACATCGGCGGTTCCCTCTTCCGGAAGGGATTCCAGGTCCCGGGCCTCCTCGATCCGCTGCCGGTCCTCCTCCGTGATCGTACGGCCGTTCAGCAGATCCCCGGACGGGAACCCGTACCCGGAGATCATGTCCCGGATCTCCCCAAAAATCCACTGCCGGTCCGCCGTCAGGTCGACCACGCCGGACCCCTCCGCGGCGATGGTGCGCTCGTTGATCTCCTCCGCGATCCCGGGCTCCACCGGGGCAGCGGTTTCTTCTTTCTCCTCTGCGGCAGGCGGCTCCGAAGCGGCAGATTCACCGCCGTCCCCGCAGCCGGCCAGGGCGGCCGCCAGCAGGCAGAGCGCCAGCAGCCAGGAAAGTCCCCGCCGGGCGGTCAGGCCTCTGTATCTTTTTCGGTTTTCATTCTTACTTATCATGAAAACAAAATACCATATTTAGGCAGAAAAGACAACCACGGCCGCGATTTTAAAAATTTTTCCTGAGACCTATTGACACTTCGGCCGCGGCTTTGTACAATAATAGGCAGGGGAATGAAGCGTTCCCCGGGATATTTCCCCTTCGGGATAAAAGGAGGAAATCACAATGGAAATTTTCAGCGTGGACATTACGGACGAACAGGCCGACAAGATCCGCCAGATCCGGGATGCCGAGAAGAAGGACACGATCTATCTGGCCGGGACCGACGACTACCAGTACGCCAATATGTTCCTTTCCTGGGCACTGGACAACAGGAAACCCGGCGAGGACTGATCCCGCAAAAAAGCTGCCTCGCGTATTTTAAAGAACAGGAGGTTCCGGACGTTTTTCTTTCGTCCGGCGGCGGATGCGCCCTTCAGGGCCGCCGCCCGAAAAAAAGAATCATGAGAAATTTCTTTATGTATCTGTCCGACGAGAACGCGGAAAAACTTCATCAGATGAAAGAGGCCGAATCCAAGACCGACCCCGAAGTCGAAAAGATGTCCGACAACGAGTACGCCAGCAAACTGCTGTGCTGGGGAATGGATCACTGGCCGGTGGATCAGGGTCATATCTGCCGCCGGGAGGAGGACCCGGGCTGCAACAGATACATCTGCTATCTGAACTAGAGCCTTCGCGGCCGGCCCGAGCCGTGTGTCTCTGCGCGCTCAGCGGGCCCCGGGTTTTCAGGCGGAAAGGATGCAATCATGTGGGTTTTTAACGAGAGAAGGGGACTTTTCCTGAACATGGATCAGTATCAGTTCCTGTATATCGAGGCCGAGTCCACCAGTAAAAACCGGTTCTCCATCGTGGCCTGCGGCGAGTTGGGCCTCAGGACCAAGCTTCTGACCACCTCGGAGAGCGCGGCGACCAAGGCGCTTTACGATATATACGACGCCATGGAAAGGGGCCTGGACGTGATCAATCTGACGCCGGCCGGAAAATACGTCCCGCCGGCTGAATCCCCCACTGAACACGAAGATTAAAAAATTTTTATAAAAACACGGGACCTTTCCCCGCAGATAAGCGGAGAAAGGTCCCTTTTTACATGCCTTCTTAATTTTTCAGTCGTCTTCACAATCCCGGCCGGGCGGTCTCGTTCTGTCCGGGTCGAAGGCGTCCCAGGTGATCCTGGGCCGGCAGATCTGGACACGGCCGCGGTAGTAATAGCCGCGCCAGATATCCTCTCTCTGCTCCCCGTCCCCGAAGATCGTGAACAGATAATCGGGAAACCGGGCGGACAGACTGCACATGTCCAGGTCGCACTCGTACCATTTGGCGAACCCGGACCAGCCCAGGCCGTCACCGGCCGCCTCCAGCACGCCCAGAGCCGCCACGGCCTCCGATATGGCGTCCACGTCCTCCCGGGGCGCGGGGGTCTCCGGATCCGGATACCGCCGGACCTGAAGCTCGAATGCCGTGTAGTAACCCATCAGCTTTCTTCCTTTCCGGCACCGTTCAGGGCCTGCTCGGTCAGGCGGGCGGCGGCCCGTTCGCTGATAAATCCGGGAAGAGTCGTAAAGCCGTCGCTGTCTATATAAAAAGCAGTCCCGGCGCCTTCCCGGCTTACGAGGATCACGTCGCTGACCATCAGGTTTCCTCCCGTATATCCCATGGGCGGCCGCATATTGAAGCGGAGAAAAAGATTGGCCACGCGCTCTTCCGTCTCCAGGAGACCGCCGCACAGCAGTTTATAGTCGGAGCCTTTGACCTTTAGGTCATGCTCTTTTACGTAAGCTGTGTTTTTGCGCCTGTAGGGCACCCGGTCGTCCCGGACCCGGTAGATGCCGTACCGGCCGGTCTTGTCCCCGTTCCACAGCAGTTCCTCGTTTTCGCGGATCAGGCCGTTCTGGAGGTTCCAGCCGAGGCCGTCCGTGTCTTCCTGCTCCATGGATCTTTTATAGGCGGGTGCGGAGGTCCGTTTCCCGGTCCGTTCAAAGCCGCCGCCCAGCCGCAGAAAGCCCCGTTCGGGAAGGCTTAGCGGCAGGGCCGTCAGCAATGTGCCGGCGGGTGCGTATACCGCCCGGTCCTCCAGGGTGGCCGGCACGTCCGGTGCCATCTCCGTTCCCTTCAGCTCGAAGCGCCGCAGGCCCTCCGGGACCCGGTATTCCGGCATATGCCCCTCCGGGCAAAAAAGCGCCGGCGTTCCGAACAGCAGCGCCTGCTCCCAGGCGGCGTTCTCCGTCAGCTCCCGCATCTTCTCCGTCAGCTGGTCCACCAGTTCAATGGCCGCATGGCGGATCGTCTCCATACTGGACCGCAGCTCCTTCATCTCCACGCTGGACGACCAGGCGGCCACGTAGGGGAAGGTGTAGCCGGAGGTGTCGATGCCGAAATGCGCGCATACCATGAAGGCCACGCTTTCCGCCTCCACCTCTCTCGCCACCTGGTCCTTCCGGCCGCCGGGCGCCCGGTCCGGATCATGGAGCCTGGCGTGGGCCGTCTCGTGGACCGCCGTCTTGACGGTCTGGCTCTCGCTCATGCCCTTCCGGATGACGATCTCCTTGGCCGTGGCGTCGTAGTAGCCGTTGGCGGTGCCGGTCAGGTCTTCGAACCGCACGGGCACCCCCGCCGAGGCGGTCAGGGCGTCCATGAACACGCCGTAGTCCTGAACGGGCGCCGTCAGGGTCTCGCAGCCGGGCATCTCCGGCAGCGGCTCCCCGTCCGTCTGGCTGATGTCGAACACCGTGGTCATGCGAAAGCCCGCGATGCCGCAGCTTTTTTTCTCCTTCTCGTCCTCCGGGCCCGGTTCCTCCCCGTTCTCTTTCTTCTTCCTTCCGCCCGCGGGGACCGGCGCGATGATCCGGATCCCCTTCTCGCCCAGCCGGACCTGCCGGTTGAACTTCTTCCGCCAGGCCTGATACCCGGCCACCAGGGTGGCGTCCGGGTTCTGGGCGGCGATCAGCAGGGTGTTATTGAAACTGTAATCGTGAAACCGGTCCATGGTCTTCAGATAGACGGCGTACCGCTCCGTATTGAAAAGATCCCGCACGCCCTTCTCGAGAAGATCCGTGATCTCCCGCATTCTCTCGTCTTTCGTCATTTGCCAAAAACTCCTCTCATAAATTTTGTTAAAAAAAGGGGACAGTGTGCCCGGAAAAGCTCCGGGCATCTCTGTCCCCCAATCAGC
>JAJQAH010000089.1 GCA_021203885.1 Oscillospiraceae bacterium
CCCGAGCCGCACAGCCGTGCGGGTCCGGGCGCACCTTCTTTCCTGCTGTCCCGCCCTGTCGTCGGCGGGACCCTGTTACCGCCCATTATATCACAATCATTTTCTTTTGCAAGATAACGAAAAGGGGAAATTTCTTTTTCTGCAAATATCTTCCTGAAAATCATGAAGCCCGCAATTTAGTCCGGACTCGGTGCAGGCCAGATTTGGATTACCTACAGCAAAGATTTCGTTTGACAAGGCCGGTAAATAAGTCTAAAATGATTCCTGCAAGTAAGCTGGGCAGCCGCGCCGGAGGGGCGAAAGGCCCTTCGGTGAGGAAAGTCCGGGCTCCTCAGGGCAGGAATAGCGGGTAACGCCCGCCGAGGGTAACCTTAGGACAAGTGCAACAGAGATATACCGCCGCGCGCCATGTGCGGTAAGGGTGGAAAGGCGGAGACAAGCGCCCGCCCGGTGACGGGGAACCGCTCATCGCTGTAAACTCTATTCCGGAGCAACACTGTGGGAAAGCAACAGGCCGACCCGGCCGCTTTCAGGGGGTGGCTTGAGCGCGCTGGCAACAACGCGTCGAGATAGATGGCTGTCTTCAATGACAGAACCCGGCTTACAGGCTTGCTTGCATATATGGGCGGCCCCTGAGGCCGCCCTTTCCTTATAGCAATCGGGGTGAGACACGTGAATCCGTATGATCCGCAGGAGCTGAAGACCGCGCTCGGCCGCCTGGGCTTTCGTTTTTCCAAGGGCCTGGGCCAGAATTTTCTGATCTCCCAAGAAACGGCCCGGGAGATCGCCGGACAGGCGGCGGATGATCCGCAGACGGGCATCCTGGAGATCGGGCCGGGCCCCGGCAGCCTGACCGTGCAGCTGGCCCCGCTTTACGAGCACATCGTGTGCGTGGAGCTGGACGGGACGCTGCTCCCCCTGCTGGAGGAGAACCTGGCGGGTGCCGGTAACGTCCGGATCATTTCCGGGGATATCCTGAAGATGGACCTTCCGGCCCTGGTCCGGGACGAGTTCGGCGGCAGCAAGCCGGCCGTATGCTCCAATCTCCCCTACAGCATCACCACACCGGTACTGACCGCCCTTCTGCGCTCCGGCTGCTTTCAGCGGATCACGGTCATGGTCCAGAAGGAGGTAGCCGGGCGCATCTGCGCGTCCCCCGGCGGCAAGGACTACGGCTCCTTCACGGTGCTGTGCCGCTATTACGCGGACTGCGAGATCCTCTTCGACGTGGCTCCCGCCTGTTTCCTGCCGCAGCCAAAGGTGACCTCCTCCGTCATCCGGCTGACGCCCCATCCGAAGCCGGCGGAGGTGGAAAACGAAAAAGCCTTCTTCCGGGTGGTCCGGGCCGCTTTCGGGCAGCGCCGCAAGACGCTCCTGAACGCCCTGTCCGCGGGGCTGGCCGAGACGCATACCAAGGAGGAAGTGTTGGATGCGATCCGGATCTGCGGCTTTCCGGAGGATATCCGGGGCGAGCGCCTGCGCCTGGAGGATTTCGCGGCCCTGGCGAAGGCCCTGTTCCCCGCCGGCGAAGATTAAAAAAAAGACCGCCCCGCAGGCGGCCCTGTAAATAAGCAGGATGCCCGTCCGGATCTCCGGACGGGCATCCTTTATTCTTCTTCCGTCGTTTCCCGGCGGGCTTTTTCTCTCTCGTAGATCAGCGCCAGGCCCTTCAGGAGCAGCTGCGGCTCATCCCGGTGGGGCGTCCGGCACAGGGGGGATACCAGCGGGGCGTGTCCGCCGGTCAGCACCAGGGTCACGTCTTTTCCAAGCTCCTCCCCGATCCGCTCGGCCATGCCGTCGATCAGGGCGGCCGTTCCCGTGACGGCGCCGGTCAGCAGGTTCGACTCGGTGGTCTTGCCGATCAGCTCCCCGGGCGCGGCGGCGTCCAGGGCGGGAAGCTGGGCGGTCCTGTCCCCCAGGCTCTTCAGCTGGGCGGTGACGCCCAGGGTGATGGATCCGCCGAGAAAGACGCCGCCCTCTTCTATGACGCTTAAGGTCGTGGCGGTGCCCAGATCCGCCGTGACGGCGGGCAGCTCGCAGTTCGCCGCGGCCCACGCCGCGTCCGCCAGCCGGTCCGTGCCGATCGTCTCGGGCTCCGGCACGTCCAGGATCAGGCCGGTGTCCGACTCGCAGCTGATGACCAGCGGCTCCGTGCCCTCGGCCGCCCGGATCCCCTCGGCCATGGACCGGGTCGCCTCCGGCACCACGCTGGAGATGACGGCCTCCACGGGCCGCTCCTCCGGCGGGATCTCTTTCAGCATGTCCAGAACGGCCGCCGTCCACTGCCCGGGCTCCGGGACGGGCCGGGTCTCCATCCGGCAGTTCTGGATCTGCTCCCACTGGCCGTCTCCGCTCTTCTCCAGAAGCACCAGCTTGGCGGTGGTGTTTCCTATGTCACCGCTGAGAAGGTACATTTTCGCTTCTCTTGATCGCGATGATATCCATGATCCGCTCGGCCACCTGGTCCTTGCCCATCATGGGCAGGGGCAGGGTGTTCTCCCGGGTGATCAGGGTGACCACGTTGGTGTCCACCGCGAAGCCGGCGCCGGGCTCGTTCAGGTAGTTGGCCACGATCATGTCCAGTTCCTTGCTCTCCAGCTTGGACTTGGCGTTCTCCACCATGTCCTGGGTCTCCATGGAAAATCCGCACACGAAAAGGCCCGGGTGCCGGTTGTGGGAGACCCATTCCAGGATATCGTCCGTCCGCTCCAGCTCCACGGTCAGCTTGCTGGAGCCCTTCTTGATCTTCTCGTCGTATACGTGGGTGGGCCGGTAGTCGGCCACGGCGGCGGATTTGATCAGGATATCGGTCTTGGGCAGCACGTCCTGCACCGCGTGGAGCATCTCCTTGGCGGTGGTCACGTTCTCCACCCGCACGAAGGGCACGGCGGACAGCGTCGAGGGCCCCGAGATCAGGGTCACGCTGGCGCCCCGCAGCATGGCCTCCCGGGCCAGGGCGTAGCCCATCTTTCCGCTGCTGTGGTTGGTCAGGAACCGGACCGGGTCCAGGGCCTCCTCGGTGGGGCCCGCGGTGACGGTCACCCGCACCCCGTCCAGGCTCTTGGGCCGTGCCAGCTGCCAGGCGATATAGTCCAGCAGCACCTGCGGCTCGGGCAGGCGTCCGGTGCCCACGGTCTGGCAGGCCAGCATGCCGGTGTCCGGCGGGATGATCTGGTATCCGTACTGGCCCAGGGTCTCCATATTGTCCTGGGTGACCGGGTTCTCCAGCATGGCCGTGTTCATGGCCGGCGCCACCATCTTGCAGCAGCCGGCGGCCAGGGCCGTGGTGGTCACCATGTCGTCGGCGATGCCGTGGGCCAGCTTGGCGATGACGTCGGCGGTGGCCGGCGCGATCATCATCAGGTCGGCCTGCTGGGCCAGGGCGATGTGGGCCACGTTATAGTCTTCGTCCTTCTCGAAGGTGTCCACGAAGCACCGGTTTCCCGTCAGCGTCTCGAATGTCAGGGGGGTGATGAATTTCGTGGCGTTCTCGGTCATCAGCACATGGACCTGCGCGTCGGCCTGGCGCAGCGCGCTGGCCACCTCGGCCATCTTATAGGCGGCGATGCCGCCGGAGACGGCCAGCAGGATGCTCTTGCCTTCCAGACTTTCCATTTTACTCCTCCTCCTGATCCTGCAGCAGGCCGTGCTTCTCGTAGGAGGTCACCCGCTGCACCCGGTTCTCGTCATCCACGAACACCACCGTGGGCCGGTAATCGGCGGCCTCCTCCGGCGTCATGCGCACGTAGGTCATCATGATGATCTTATCCCCCACCGAAACGCACCGGGCGGCCGCGCCGTTCAGGCAGATCAGGCCGGAGCCCCGGGGGCCGGCGATGACATAGGTCTCGAACCGGCTGCCGTTGTTCACGTCCACGATCTGGACCTTCTCGTACTCCACGATGCCCGCGGCGTCCATCAGGTCCTGGTCCACGGTGACGGACCCGACGTAGTCCAGCTCCGCCTGCACCACGGTGGCGCGGTGGATCTTGCTTTTCAGAAGTTCAATGGTCATTTGATCATTCCCCCACGGTAAAATTATCGATCAGACGGGTGGTGCCGATATAGACGGCCATGGCCACCAGCACCCCGGGCGTAAGTTCCTCCACGGGCATCATGGTCTCCCCGTCCACGGCGGACACGTAGTCGATTTTGGCCAGCGGCTCCCTGCTTATCAGCTCGCTCATGGCCCGGACCACGCGGCCTGCGTCGGTCTCCCCCTCGGCATAAAACCGTTTCCCGAGATCCACCGCCCTGGACAGCACCAGCGCCGCCCGGCGCTCCTCCGGGGACAGGTACACGTTCCGGGAGGAGAGGGCCAGCCCGTCGCTCTCCCGGACGATGGGGCAGCCCACGATCTCGATATCGAAACACAGGTCCCGGACCATCCGGCGGATGACCGCCAGCTGCTGGGCGTCCTTCTGCCCGAAAAATGCCCGGTCCGGGGTCACGATGTTGAACAGCTTGCACACCACGGTGCAGACGCCCCGGAAATGGATGGGCCGGGTCTTTCCGCACAGCTGTTTCGGCATGTCGGACAGGATCTCCACAAAGGTGGCGGCCCCCTCCGGATACAGTTCGGACACGTCCGGGTGGAACACCAGATCGCAGCCGTGCACCTCCAGCACGGCGCAGTCCCGCTCGAAATCTCTGGGGTAAGTCTCCAGGTCCTCCCCCGGCCCGAACTGGGTGGGATTCACAAATACAGAAGCCACCACCCGGTCGCACATCCCGGCGGCCCGGGTGATCAGGCTGGCGTGGCCCTCGTGGAGATAGCCCATGGTGGGCACCAGCCCGACGGTCAGGCCCTCCTTCTTCCACTCCGCCACCCGGCTTCTAACCTCGGCGGCGGTCTCTGCGATGATCATGATCCCGTCACTCCGATTTGAATTCCCGGTCCAGCTGTTCCAGGAACTCGTCGGAGCAGTCGCTCCTGACGAAGGAGTTCTCCTCCGCCGGGAATTCCCCGGACTTGACCGCTTCGTCGTAGTCCCGGAACGCCCGGGTCATGGCCTCCCCGATCTCCGCGAACCGGCGGACATGTTTGGCCTGGAAATCGCCGGACATGCCCAGCATGTCCTGGTACACCAGCACCTGGCCGTCGCATCCGATGCCGGCTCCGATGCCGATGGTGATCATTTTGACTTTTCTTGTGATCAGCGCCGCCAGTTTCGGGGGCACGTCCTCCAGCACGCACAGGGCGGCTCCGGCCTGCTCCACGGACAGCGCGTCCTCCAGCACCCGCCGGGCGTTGTCCTCGCCCCGGCCCTGGACCTTGTAGCCCCCGAAGGCGTTGACCGACTGGGGCGTCATGCCGATGTGGGCGCACACGGGGATCCCGCAGTCCGAGATGGCCCGGATCTGGCCCATGACGGCGGCGCCCCCCTCCAGCTTCACGGCGTTGGCGTTGGTCTCCTTGATCAGCCGGCCGGCGCTTTCCACGCCCTGCTCCACCGACACCTGATAGCTCATGAAGGGCATGTCCATGATGACGAAGGCGTCCGGGCAGCCGCGGACCACGCTGCGGCCGTAGATGATCATCTCATCCAGGGTGACCGGCAGGGTGTTCTCGTAGCCCTGCATGGTCATGCCCAGGCTGTCCCCCACCAGGATGCTGTTGATGCCGGCGTCGCCGACCAGCCGGGCGGTTGAATAGTCATAGCAGGTCAGCATGGAGATCTTCTCGTTCCGCTCTTTCATCTCCATCAGCGAGGTAATGGTGTTTTTCCCCATTTCTCAGTCCCCCGTCTTCAGTGCCTGTTCCGCCGGCACGTAATCTCTGTCCGGATTCTTCTCCCGGGCCGCCCGCAGGGCCAGCCCGGACGCGCCGCGGTACGCCTCCCGCTCCGGCTCCGTCTCCAGACAGGCCAGGTGGCGCAGCAGCGTCTCCGTGTCTCCCCGCTCCGCCGGGCCGGTCAGGGCGCCGGCGGGGCCGTCCGCCAGGATGTGCTCCATGTTGGCCCGCATCAGCGGCGTCAGGGCCTCCAGCGCTTCCTCCCGCTCAAATCCGCATTTTTCCAGAAGCTGCCGGGCCTCCCAGGTCAGGGCGCACACCAGATTGCTGGCGAACACGCAGCCCGCGTGATACGTTGTCTTATCCGCTCCGTCGATGATCCTGGGCCGGGCTCCCAGCTTCTCCAGCATCTCCGACCACTGGCCCAGATGGGGGCCGTCCCCCTCCAGGCAAAAAAAAGCACCCGTCAATTCCCTGTAAGAATCCAGCTTGCTGCTGACTGGGAATAGCGGATGTATGGAATACCCGCAGGCGCCGGTCTCCCCGATGCCCGGAAACGCTTCCCGGGCGGAGAGGGCCCCGCTGCAGTGACAGATTTGTTTTCCCGAAATATCTGACTCCCTCAGCTTTAAATAAACCGAGGAAATCGCCCCGTCCGGCACCGTCAGAAACAGCGCGTCACTGTCCTGTAGGATCTGCGTGATCTGCTGATATGCGCTCGTGCCAGTAAATTCCGCGGCTTCCCTGGCTGATTCTTCATGCCGGCTCCAATAGCCGGTCACGTGAACGCCCCCCCGGGTAAAAAACTTGCCCAGTGAGAAGCCGACCCTGCCTGCTCCGATAAAACCGATGTCCATGGCGTTCACCCCGCTTCTGCGCCGAAAGCGCAAAGGTGACGCCGCTGTCTTATGTCCGCCGGGACGGAAGTTCGGGTGCACTGCCGGTACAGTTTCCGAAAGATCCCGGTTCGGGGATCTTTTTGGAATACCATCCGCCTTGCTCAAACCATAGATATTTTATCATTTTTTGGGGAAAAAGTCAAATTTTGCCGCCCTGATGAAGCCAAGCAGGAGTTCATCCTTAAATGTATTGGCTTATCC
>JAJQAH010000018.1:0-18453 GCA_021203885.1 Oscillospiraceae bacterium
GGCTAGTCAACCTGAGCTTTACAAGCTCCGCCTTCTATAAGGCGGGGTAGTTGACTATATTCTTCTATCATTTTTCCCACTCCTTAATAGACTTTTTCCGAATTGAGCAGCGCGTCGGTGCCGCCGTCACAGAACAGGATGATCCCGTTTACGCCGTGTGCCTGCTGGGATACCAGAAAGGTGATGGAACTGGCGATGTCGGCCGGATCCATCAGCTTGTTCTGGCCGTACAGGGTGGGGATCGGAAGAGCCATGACGGCGACTCTCTCACGGTCCGTCAGTTTTGCGGTCATCGCGGTTTCCACATTGCCCGGCGCGATCGCATTGATGCGGGCGCCCTGTGAGGCCCACTGGGCGGACACGCGGCGCATCCAGCGGGCGACGGCATACTTGGAAGCCACATACATGGCGTGCGCATCTTTCTGATCGTCGAGCTGATCCATCAGGTTCAGGACACGATCCTCATCCATCCGGTTGTTCAGCAGGTTCACGATGTCCATCCGTGCCGCACCCTGTGAGATCGTATTGGAGGACACAAGCACACAGGCACCGTGACGCATCTGGAGAAGGTCTTCCAGACCTTCGGCCAGTCTGACAGAGCCGAAGTAGTTCAGCGAGATGATCAGTTTCAGGTTGCCGCAGGAATTGGATACGCCCGCGCAGCAGACCAGCCCGTCCAGCCCGTTCGGGCACAGTTTGTGCAGCTCGTCAATGACAAGTGTACGTCCCTCCGGCTCGGCCAGATTAGCGGAAATATCGCCGTTGTTCAGGTCAATATTATAGACCTGATGGCCCTCCGCACGAAGAAATTCTACGGTCTTGGCTCCGATTCCGCTGGAGCCGCCCGTGACAGCATATATACCCATATGAATCTCCTTCTTTATAAAATATGATGCCGAAGCCCCCGCGGCATTACCGGCCGGAACCCGGGCAGTTTTCAGAATCGCGGGGACAAAAAGGGCGGCTGGTCCTTGAAAGGACAGCCGCCCTTTTATTAAGGTATTAAGGCCGCTTACTCCTCGGCAAAGCAGATGAACACGGGGTTCACTACCGGAGTCTCGGTGATGGCGGTCAGCTCGCCGGTGTCGGGGTTCACAGCATAGCTGCGGACCACGTCGTCCGGACGGACAGGCACCAGCAGGAAGGAGCCGTCGGGAGACAGTTTCATGTCACGTACGGCATCCTTGGGATCGGCGGGGCACTTGCCCACGCCCATGGAGGAGACCTTGGTCAGCTTGCCGTCGCCGTCGATGCTGAAGCAGACGATGGTATCCTCGCCGCGGTTGTTCACATAGACGAACTTTCCGTTGGGCGTGACCTGAATCGTAGCCAGCTCGTTACGGCCGGAGAACCCGTCGGCCACGGTGGACTGCTTGTCGATGAAAGACAGCACACCGGTCTCGGAGTCGAATCCGAAGCTCCAGATCTCGGAAGAGAACTCGCAGGTCATGAACATATGACCGTTGTTGTCGAAGATGCAGTGACGCGGGCCGGTGCGCAGCGGAGCCTGATAAATGGACGCAAGCACCAGTTTGTCACCGCCCAGACGATAGACATAGATCTTCTCGCTGGCCTTCTCGCAGGCGACCAGGAACTTACCGGAGGGGTCGACCTTGACGATGTGGCAGTGGGGGCTGGCCTGGGAATGGCCGCCGCCCTGCGGAGAATCATTGGGGTCCATGCCGGCACCGGTCAGCACATGAACGTCACAGGCGGGCTCGATAGAGCCGTCGGCGTTCAGAGGATACTGGGCGACGGTGGAATCGTCATAGACGAAAGTGTTGGCCCACTTGCCGTCGGTAGTCTCGACAACCTTGATGACACAGTCGAACTTTCCGTGGCTGGCGGTGAAGAGATATTTCTCGTCAGGACCGACGCATACGGAAGCGCAGCTGCATCCCATGGTGGGCTGCTTGTTCAGCAGAGTGAGACCGTGAGTGGAGGGATCTGCTTTGAAGGACATGACGGTGGTGGCGGGGTCGGCCTTACGGCCGGAATCTTTCCGTTCATCCACTGCATACAGGGTATGGGTCCCCTTGGCATAATCCAGGAATCCGGCATACTCCGGCTCATCGACTCCGTTGTTCAGAGGCGTGATGGTCTTTCCGCCTTCTCCGATCTCGAGGACATCGATACCGCCGCAGCTATCGCCGGTAGCGGCACGGCCTACATAGGCAATCAGTTTACTCATTTTTGCGTCCCCCTATTACTTTTTCAGCTCGGTCAGCGTGTTGGGGTTGACAGGGATTCCGGGACGGCCGGGATACTTCTTCATGACTTCCTGCAGACGGGGATCGTCCTGGCAGCAGAGCCAGCCGTCTTTGTACACGTAAACGGGATCGGCACCTTCCGGCTCGATCACCAGAGTGCAGTGACGGATATCGCCGGTGATATGGGGATAGAAGTTATATCCCGGATGTCCGCCGGCGGATCCCAGATGCCAGTGCACGTTGGAGCAGTCCATATGATCGATCGTGCGGCGATAAATGTCGTTGGGGCACTGATAATAGTTGACTTTCGCATTGGGATGGATGCCGAAATGGAAAGTATCAAACAGCCACATCTTGTCGCCGACCTTCTCTTCCATTTCCTGGATGAAAGCATACAGCTTCTTGGCCTCTACGCCGCCCTCGATTGCGACCATCTTGCTCTCCTCGACGGTGATCTTGATGGGCTCATCCCAGTACGGGGAGATCTCAATATACTTGCTCCACCAGGGCAGCATCTCCGTGAAATACAGCACGCCGTTGACGTGTGTGCAGTTGATCGGGGGATGGACCCATTCGGGGCAGGGCAGATAGTGGGAAGATTCCTCACGCCAGGAGTCATAGGGCATACCAGGAACACCGACGCCGTTCTCATCCTCGCGCTTGACGGGACTGACGGTGTAGCCTTCCAGGCAGGTACCGTTGGGATCGGTCATGGTGAACTTGGTGGGTTTGTCCAGGTTCATAAAGGGCTCGGAGCTGATATGACGCAGCATGATGGTCAGCTCATAAGGAGTGCGGGCCCAGTCGGTCATCATCAGATCAGCCGTGACAGGGAACAGACGGACCATCCAAGTGCCGGCATCATAATCCAGACCTTCGGGCTGCTTGTCGGGACGCATCGGGAAGTCAGCCTTGGCCTCCGGAGTCTGACGCTCGGGGTCGTCAAGGTGGGACTGCTCGATGTGACCGCGGAAGTCCGCGATCTCCTCGACAGGCATCTGCCAGGGAGTGTTGATAAGGATATCAGCGCCCTCGACGGCCTTTCTGACGACGGGGGGATAACGCCACTCGTGCTTCAGCTGGGGATCGTCGACCCACAGAATGGAGCAGCGGTGACCGCGGGTTGTGAAAGCAGTGGAGACCCAGCTGACCGCTTCTTCATCGATCAGGTTATCTCCGCCGTACAGCCCGTCTTTGTGTGCCAGGATCAGGACTTCTTTATGGGAACCCTTGACGGCGCGGCCGACACAATTATCGACCATGTCAGACAGAAACTCCCATGCTTGCTCGGGAATACCTACTTGTGGTGCCATGAGTATACCTCCTAAAATTTATTGGACCACGCCGGGCGCGCGCACGTCGCGCGGCTTCTCAGGTCCTCTGAAAATTAATGAGCTGTGCAGACTTCTGCTCTGCGACAGCTCATTTACTATCAATATTATACATCTTGGCAAACGATTTTGCAAGAACTTTTTACACTTTGTACAAAAAATTTGTCAGTTGTCACAGAACTGGACGGCTACATTTTTTGCAATTTGACGAGAAACGTTGAGAAATCATTCCGTTCTGAAGGGAACGTTCCAGATATCGGCTGCATACTGCGCCACGGCCCGGTCGGAAGCGAAAAATCCGCTCCTCGCGATATTTCTTAGGGACATCTGGCTCCACAGCCGGTCGTCTTCATAGGCTTTACCCGCGCGCTGATGGGCCTGCTTGTAGCTCTCAAAATCCGCCAGAAGGAAGTACTGGTCGGGCGGCGAGTCCCAGGCCCCGTTCAGGAGCCGGTCGGTCAAATCGCGGTAGCTGACGCCGTCGTCGAATCCGGCCGAGATGGTATCGATGACCGCCTTCAGATCCTCGTCCTTCGTATAGTAATCCCAGGGGTTATAGTGGTCTTTCATGTCTTCCACTTCCCGGGCGGTCAGTCCGAACAGGAACATATTGTCATCCCCCAGCCTGTCGTGCATCTCCACGTTGGCCCCGTCCAGAGTGCCGATAGTCAGAGCGCCGTTCATCATGAATTTCATATTGCCCGTTCCGCTGGCTTCTTTCCCTGCCGTGGAGATCTGCTCGCTGAGTTCGCTGGCCGGCATCAGCTTCTCGGCCAGCGAGACCCGGTAGTCCTCCAGGAAGACCACCTGCAGCCGGTCCTTGCATACCGGATCATGATCGATCTGGTGTGCCAGTGAGTTGATCAGATGAATGATCTCCTTGGCCACAGTATAGCCGGGCGCGGCTTTGGCTCCGAACAGGAATACCCGGGGCGTGAAGGAAAAATGGGGGTTCTCTTTCAGCTGCAGGTACAGATAGGTAATATGCATGACGTTCAGCAGCTGCCGCTTATACTCGTGCAGCCGCTTGACCTGCACGTCGAACATGGCGTCCGTGTTCAGCCGGATGTCGCTGGTCCGGGCCACATAGGACGCGAAAGCCGCCTTATTGTCAGCCTTGACCTGCTGAAGGCGTTTCAAAACGGAGCTGTCCTCCGTGAAATTTTCCAGTTTCGCCAGCAGTTCCGGATGGAGGAGATAGTCGTCGCTTCCGGTGCAGTCCCGGATCAGCTGATCCAGTTTGGGGTTGGCCTCGCTGACCCACCGGCGGTGGTCGATGCCGTTCGTGACGTTTTTGAATTTTTCCGGTTCCAGCCGGCTGATATCCGGGAAGATCTCCGTGCGCAGGATCTCGGAGTGCAGGGCGGACACGCCGTTGACGGCGAAACAGGCGCAGACGCACAGATTCGCCATATGGACCTCTTCATCCCAGACGATGGCGTTTCTGCTGACTTTCTCCTGATCCCCCTGAAAGGCCCGGTTCAGATGATCCTGATACCGCTTCGAGATCTCATCGATGATCAGCCAGATCCTGGGCAGAAGCTGCTGCACCAGGTGCTGCGGCCAGCATTCCAGTGCCTCCGGCAGGACCGTGTGGTTGGTGTAGGCAACGGTGTGGGTCACGATCTCCCAGGCGTCGTCCCAGGTGTAATCCTCCTGATCCAGCAGCAGGCGCATCATCTCGGGGATGACCAGAGCCGGATGCGTGTCGTTGATCTGGATCACGTGCTTTTTGTGGAAGTCACGCAGGGTGCCGTATTTGGCCTTGTGCTTGCGGAATATGGACTGCACGGTGGCGGAGACGAAAAAATACTGCTGCCGGAGACGAAGGGATTTTCCCTCCATGTGATTGTCTTCCGGGTAGAGGACCTTGGAGATCACTTCCGCCATGGCCTGCTGTTCCACCGCCTTCAGATATTCTCCCTGGGAGTACAGGGACATATCCACGGGCGCCGTGGTTTTGGCGTCCCAGAGACGCAGGACATTCGTCTGTTCGGTTTTGAATCCCGAGATCATCATATCCATGGGGACAGCCAGCACGGAAGTGC
Organism: Oscillospiraceae bacterium; assembly: GCA_021203885.1. Lineage (GTDB taxonomy): Bacteria > Bacillota > Clostridia > Oscillospirales > Oscillospiraceae > JAJPXI01. The sequence continues at coordinate 5,590 of JAJQAH010000018.1, forward strand.
AGTCGGAATACTCCACGTGATGTCGGCCGTTCTCATCGAGCCATTCCCGGACCTCCCCGTTGAACACGATCTCTTCCGCTTCATCCGGATGGGAGATGAGCCACGAGTCGCCCAGATCCCGCCAGTGATCGGCCATTTCCACCTGCTGGCCGTCTATGATCTTCTGCTTAAAAATACCCAGGTCATAGCAGATGGAATAACCGGTGGCGGGAATATCCAGCGTGGCCATGGAGTCCATATAACAGGCGGCCAGACGTCCGAGGCCGCCGTTTCCGAGCCCCGCGTCCGGTTCCAGCTCAAAAAGATCCGAAGCCGGAAAGCCGAGTGTGTCGAGTGCGGCTTTCAGCTCCGGAAGGATCCCCAGATTGTGGGCGTTCTTCTGCAGGGAACGGCCCAGGAGAAATTCCAGGGACAGGTAGTGGACCTGCCGCTGGTCGCCCGAGTCCGGGGCCTTGATCGCTTTGCTTTCCACCATCAGATCCCGGACGACCAGGGCGGTGGCTTTGAACATGTCTGAACCGGTCGCTTCGGAAATGGTGCGTCCGGAATTTCGCGCAACCTTATCGACGATCCTGTCACTCAGGTCTTTTACAGTATACTGCATTGGTACTATTTCCTCCAAGGCAAAAATTTCATTTCTGCGGGTCGCATACGGACTGATAGATCCTGATATACTCCCTGGCGGACCGCTCCCAGTCAAAACGCTGGGCCATGGCACGCTGCATCAGCCGTTCCCAGGCGGTCCGGTCATCGCGGTACAGGGAGACTGCGTCCCGGAGGACATTCAGCATGTCGCGGGCGTTAATGTCCGCGAAAGAGAATCCGGTGCCCGTATCTTCAAATTTGTTGTACGGCACGACCGTGTCTTTCAGACCGCCGGTCTCCCGCACCAGAGGGAGCGTGCCGTAGCGCATTGCGATCATCTGGCTGATCCCGCAGGGCTCGGAGATCGACGGCATCAGGAACAGGTCGGCACCGGCGTAAATGGTGGAGGCCAGTTCCGGGGAGAAGAAAAGACGGGCGGCCATGCGGCCCGGATATTTGGATTCCAGTTCGGTAAAAGCCTCCTGATATTTCCAGTCCCCGGTGCCCAGCACCACGAACTGAATATCCAGGTCCATGATGTCCTCCAGGACCTCCAGGATCAGGTCAAAGCCTTTATGGGGGACCAGCCGGGAGACACAGGCCATGATCAGCGTGTCGGGCTCCTCGTTCAGGCCGACGGCTTTTTGCAGTGCCGCCTTGCAGGCGCTCTTTCCGGACAGATCGTCCTCACTGAAGGGCTCTGCCGTGCCCGGCGTGTTCTGTGGATCGTACAGAGCCAGGTCGATGCCGTTCAGGATCCCGCACATTTTATCCTCATTTTCGCAGATCACGTTCTCCAGGCCGTGGGCGTAAAATGCGTAGCGCAGTTCCCGGGCGTATGTGGGAGATACCGTCGTGTCGTAATCCGCGGCATAAATGCCGCCTTTCAGCAGATTGATATCCCCGTAGAAGGACAGCAGCCGGTCGTGGAAGTAGCGGTTGCTCAGGCCCAGCGTGTCTTCCAGGATATCCCGGCTGTACCGGCCCTGATATTCGATATTGTGGATGGTCAGCACGGTCCTGACCGCTGTCATGGAAGGCGAGCTTTCCCTGGCATCCAGCAGGTATATGGGGATCAGGGCCGTCTCCCAGTCGTTGCAGTGGATGATATCCGGGATCCAGCCCAGCTGCTCCGGAAGAGCCAGTACCGCTTTCGAGAAGAACGCGAACCGCTCCGCGTCATCAAAATACCCGTACAGATCCGCCCTTTTAAAGTAGTACTCGTTGTCCAGGAACCAGTAGGTCACGCCGCCGCGTTCCAGCTGAAAAACGCCGCAGTAGGATCTCCGCCAGGAGAGGGATACGTCGAAATTCTTCAGGAATTCCATCTGCTCTCTCCATTCGGGGGCGACTTTCTCATACAGGGGCATGACTACGTGGACCTCGTGTCCCTGCCGGGTGATCTCCTGGGGAAGAGATCCGGCCACATCCCCCAGGCCGCCTGTTTTGGCAAAGGGAGCGGCTTCGGTGCACGCATACAGAATTTTCATCGAAAAAACTCCTTTTTCCTTGAGTGCGCGGATCCGGTGCGTCAGATGACCGTATTTTTGACGATGGTCAGCGGATAACTCTCATGCCCCATCAGGGTGCGCCCGGAGCGGATCAGGACATTCTTGTCCGCGATCACGGCGTTCAGCTCGGAGTTGTCCTGAACCTCCGCGGCCTGCATCAGGATGCAGTTGGTTATACGGGCACCCGTGCCTATGTGAACGCCCCGGAACAAAATGGAATTTTCCACCGAGCCGTCTATGATGCAGCCGTCTGCGATAAAACTGTTCCGGCTTCGGGCGTTCGGGCCGTAATAAGTGGAAGGATTGGAGTGATCCTTGGTCCGTATGGGACGTTCCGGGTCAAACAGGTCCGCCTGGACCTCCGGCTTGAGAAGATCCATGCTGTTGTCAAAATAGGAAGTCACGGAGTGGAAACGGGCCACATACCCGTCGTACAGATAGGGCATGATCGTCAGCTGGGTATACATGCTCTGCAGCACGCCCTCGGAGAATGAATGGATCCTGTGGGCCGCCGCGTAGTCTACCAGATTCAGCAGCAGGCTTTTTGAGAGAATGTAGCACTCCAGCGTCTCGCAGCCGCTGGGCTCGATGGGATGCACGCTGACCTCCGTGACACAGTTGTTGTCTCCTACCGTAAAATAGGTGCAGTCGGTCGGGTTCCCGACCGGATCCGGCGAGCATATCGCGGTGATGTCCGCTTTGGTCTTCAGGTGCTGTTCGAAAGCCTCGTCGATCGGCAGATTTGCCACGATATCGCCCCAGGCCAGCGCCACGTAATCCTGGCGGATATTTTCCAGATAGGAGCGGATCCCGACCAGGGCATCCATGCGTCCCCTGGCGGCGGACTCGTCGATCCCCTGGGAGTAACTGAAGGGGGGGAGAATCCGCAGGCCGCCGTGCTTCTTTGAGAGCTCCCAGTCCTTTCCGGAACCCACATGGTCCAGAAGAGACTGGTAGTTGGAGTGGACGACCAGACCCACGTCGGTGATGCCGGCGTTGACGAAGCTGGACAGCACGAAATCTATGATCCGGTAACGGCCGCCGTAAGGGATGGAGCAGGTCGTCCGGTACTGGGTCAGAGACCCCAGTGCGGGATTCGAACGATAGGCCAGCACGATGCCGTGCAGATCATTCATCCTCCTCACCGCCTTTCACGTCTTCCTGGGCCATGGACCCTGCGGGCACGCAGGCGCCGTCGCTTACGTGAACGTGGGAGGCGACCACGGTGATCTTGGGTTCATCCTTCGGGGCGGCGCCCACTCTGGCACCCTCGCCGATAACGGCCTCCTCCGCCACGATGGAGTATTCCACGCAGGCGCCGGCCTTGACTACCGTGCCGGGCATCAGGACGCTGGAGCGGATCGTGGCGCCGTATTCCACAGTCACGGAGTGGAACAGAACGCTGTCGTGCACGCTTCCGTCCACCACACAGCCGCCGGTCAGCAGACTGTTGGACACGTCGGCGTGGGGACCGGTCGAGTGGGGCGGCCGTATGGGACTGCGGGCGTAAATCGGCCAATCCTCATCATACAGGCCGAAGCCGGCACTGGGGGAGACCATATCCATGTTGGCGTCCCAAAGAGAACGGATGGTGCCCACGTCTTTCCAGTAGCCTTTGAAACGGAAAGCACTGACATACTCTCCGTCTTTCAGCATGGCGGGAATGATGTTTTTGCCGAAATCATTGCTGGAAAACTGGTCGGCCTCGTCCGCCTCCAGATACCGGCGGAGTTTTTCCCATGTGAAGACATAGATCCCCATGGAGGCCAGGTTGCTCTTGGGGTGCGTCGGCTTCTCCTGAAAATCCGTGACCCGGCCGTTTTCGTCCACACTGAGGATCCCGAAGCGGCCGGCCTCGTCCATGGGCACTTCCAGCACCGAGATGGTACATGCGGCCCCGGTCTCCTTATGCTGGCGGATCATCTTGCTGTAGTCCATTTTGTAGATGTGGTCGCCGGAGAGGATCAGCACATATTCCGGGTCGTACAGTTCCAGAAAACCGATGTTCTGGTAAATGGCATTGGCCGTCCCCTTGTACCATGTGCCCTGCTCGCCGGACTGCACGAAAGGCGGCAGGATGTGCACGCCGCCGTCGGACCGGTCCAGATCCCAGGGCTGGCCGTTGCCCAGGTATGCGTTCAGTTCCAGCGGCTGGTACTGGGTCAGCACACCTACGGTGTCGATCCCGGAATTGATACAGTTGGACAGAGTGAAATCGATGATCCTGTATTTTCCTCCGAAAGGGATAGCGGGCTTCGCCACATGGCTCGTCAGTGCGTGGAGCCGGCTGCCCTGGCCGCCGGCAAGGAGCATGGCGACACATTCTTTTCTCATAAAAAAAGCTTCAGCGCGCGCAACGGCGGAAAAGCGCTGTCAGGCGGAGGAACCGTCTGAAGCCTCCTTTCGGTCAGGTAATCTGCTGTTTAGGGATGAGGGCATAAGTCAGGACGGACGCTGCCCGCCGGCTTTGTCACTGCCGCCGGGACTCTTGGGCTTCGTGCATTTCAGAATGATCGTGCCAAGGGGCGGGATGTCCGCCGTCAGGGAATGGGGCTGCCCGTGGCAGGGGTCCGGACGGGTCCTCATGACGCCGTTGCGGCGGTCCTGTCCGCCGAACTCAGAAAGATCGCTGTTGAAGACTTCCTCGTAGCGTCCCGGCCGGCTGATGCCGATCTGATAGCCCCGGCGGAACACGTTCGAGAAATTGACAGCCACGATCAGCTCGCGCCCTCTTTTGTCCACCCGGCTGTATATGATCGTGTTTCCGTCGGCGTCGTCGGAACAGATCCATCGAAAACCGTCCCGGGAAAAATCCAGCTGCCACAGGGCGGGCGAATCCAGATAAAAAGTGTTGATTTCACTGAAAAAATGACGGAGACGCCTGTGACGCTCGCCGTCCTCGTCCTGCAGGTCCAGAAGATGCCAGTCCAGGGACTGTTCATAGTTCCACTCGTTCCACTGGCCGAACTCGCTGCCCATCATGATCAGTTTTTTGCCCGGATAGGTCATCATGTAGGTGTAAAAGCAGCGTACACCGGCGTATTTTTCCTCCGCCGCCCCGGGCATCTTGTTCAGCAAGGAGCCTTTCAGATAGACGACTTCATCGTGGGAGATGGGAAGGACAAAGTTTTCCGAGAAGGAGTATACCAGGGGGAAAGTCAGACATTTATGGTTGTCCTTTCTTAAATCAGGCTCCGTTTTCAGATACTGGCACACATCGTTCATCCAGCCCATGTTCCATTTCAGATTGAAGCCCAGACCCCCTTCGTGCACGGGACCCGTGACCATGGGCCAGGAAGTGGATTCCTCGGCGGCCATGAGTACGTCGGGGTGTTCCCGGAAGACGGTCGCATTCAGGATCTTTAAAAACTCCGCTCCCTCCAGATTTTCACGGCCGCCGTTGACATTGGGTTCCCACTCGCCGGGCTGCCGCTCATAGTCCAGATATAGCATGGCGGCCACGGCATCCACACGCAGGCCGTCCGCGTGGTATTCCTCCAGCCAGAACAGAGCGGAGTCGATCAGGAACCGGCGGACTTCCTCCCGCTCCAGATCAAAGGCCGCGGTGCCCCAGATCTTATGCTCTCCCTTTTTCGGGTCGGCATACTCATACAGGGGACTGCCGTCAAACTGATACAGACCGTGACTGTCCTTCGGGAAATGGGCGGGGACCCAGTCCAGTATGACCCCGATGCCCGCTTTGTGAAGCTGGTCGATCAGATACATCAGATCGAAAGGATCGCCGTACCGGCTGGTGGGGGCAAAGTATCCCGCGCACTGGTACCCCCAGGATGCGTCCAGAGGATGTTCGGTGACGGGGAGCAGTTCCACATGGGTGAAGCCCATTTCTTTCACATAGGGGACCAGGTAGCGGGCCGTGTCCCGATAGGAGAGGAATTCCCCTTCCGGTGTCCGCCGCCAGGAACCGAGATGGACCTCGTAAATATTCAGGGGACGGTCGTACACCGGGTGCTTGGCGCGCCATTTCATCCAGGCCTCGTCGCCCCACTGGTAGCCGTCCAGACATCTCAGCCTGGACGCCCGGCCGGGGCGAACCTCGTTCTGAAAGGCGTAGGGGTCGGCCTTGGCCAGGACCCGGCCGTCTGCGGTATGGACGGCATACTGGTACAGGTCTCCCTCCGCGGGGCCGGGGAGGAACCGTTCCCATTCTCCGTTCTCTTCACGTTCCATGGGGTCGGCATCCGGATCCCAGTCGTTGAAATCGCCCATGACACAGACACTTACGGCATTCGGGGCCCATACCCGGAAACGCCAGCCGTCCTGATCGTCCACGCGGCAGGGGTGGGCTCCCATCCTTTGCCAGTGGCGGCCGGTTTCTTGAATTTTCATAAAATTCCCACCTCCGGCAGCCGGGAAACGCAGGCTCCGGCAAACGAAAAGACTGCCGGAAAAAAACATTTTTTGGTAAAAATGCCCTATTCGGATACCTGTTTTTTCATTATACCATAAAAAAAGACGAATGAAAATGTTTTTTTCGCTTTTTGACGCGGGCGGGGACCGGTTCCGGCCGTCCGGAAAATTTCGGAAAATCCCGGCATAACTATAAAAAAGATTTGCAATTTGTGCGTTCAGGCTGTAAAATATGTGGTTGTACATTAAATATGTAAGAAAAAGATTTCGCTGCTGACGGACTGCCTGTCCGCCGGGAACGAAGGCCGAGAGAGGTGCTGCACATGCAGGACGAAAAACTGAGAAACGTAGCGATCATCGCCCATGTCGACCACGGGAAAACGACTCTGGTGGACGAGATGCTGAAGCAGGGCGGCATCTACAGGGAAAATCAGACGACCGTCGAGAGAGTCCTGGATTCCAATGACCTGGAACGGGAGAGAGGGATCACGATACTGGCCAAAAACACGGCGGTCCATTATAAGGATGTCAAGATCAACATCGTGGACACCCCGGGCCACGCGGACTTCGGCGGAGAAGTCGAACGCATTCTGAAGATGGTCAACGGAGTCATCCTGCTGGTGGATGCCGCGGAGGGACCCATGCCGCAGACCCGCTTCGTTCTCTCCAAGGCACTGGAGCTCGGACACCGGGTCATCGTGGTCGTGAACAAGATCGACCGTCCGGATCAGCGGATCCACGAGGTCATGGATGAGATACTGGAACTTCTGATGGATCTGGATGCCACGGAGGAACAGTTTGATTCCCCCACGCTGTTCTGCTGCGGCCGGCAGGGGACGGCCTCCTATAACCCGGACGTTCCGGGCACCGATCTGGTGCCTCTTTTCGAGACCATCCTGGAGTATATTCCGGCGCCGGAGGCGGACCTGGATCAGCCGTTCCAGATGCTGGTATCCTCCATCGATTACAATGAATTCGTGGGCCGGATCGCGATAGGACGCATCGAGAGAGGCGTCGTCAGCCAGAATCAGGAGATCGCCGTGTGCAATTACCACGATCCCGATGCGCAGCCCAGGAAAGCCAAGGCTACCGCGCTGTATACGTTCGACGGGCTGGAACGGCTTCCGGTACAGGAGGCGACGGCCGGCGACATCATTGCGCTCAGCGGGATCGGCGATGTGACCATCGGCGACACGATCTGCGCGCCGGACGCCGTGGAGCCCCTGGAGTTCGTGAAAATATCCGCGCCTACCATCGAGATGACGTTCTCGGTCAACGATTCGCCGTTCGCCGGCCGGGAGGGGAAATTCGTCACGTCCCGCCAGCTGAGGGAGCGTCTGTTCCGGGAGACCATGAAGGACGTGTCCCTGCGTGTCACGGAGACCGACTCCACGGAGGCTTTCAATGTGGCCGGACGGGGGGAGATGTCCCTTTCCATCCTGATCGAGACCATGCGCAGGGAGGGATATGAATTTCAGGTATCGCCCCCCAGAGTGCTGTATAAGGAAATCGACGGGAAGCGCCAGGAACCGATCGAGCGGGTCGTGGTGGATGTGCCAACGGAGTTTATCGGCGCGGTCATCGAAAAGCTCGGTTCCCGGAAGGGAGAGATGCTGGAAATGAGCCCGGTGGGCAACCGGACAAGAGCGGAATTTCTGGTCCCGTCCCGGGGGCTGTTCGGATACCGCAGCGAATTTCTGACCGATACGAAAGGGGAAGGCATTATGGCCTCCGTCTTTGAGAAATACGAGCCGTATAAGGGAGAACTGAACCGCCGCAGCAGCGGGAGCCTGGTATCCTATGATACGGGGGAGAGCGTGACGTACGGCCTGTATAACGCCCAGGAGCGGGGCGTGCTGTTTATCGGCCCCGGCGTAAAGGTCTACGCCGGCATGATCGTGGGCGAGACGCCCAAAAACGAAGATATCACCGTCAACGTATGCAAAAAGAAACAGCTGACGAATATGCGGGCGGCCGGCTCCGATGAGGCGCTCCGGCTGACCACCCCCAAGACCCTCAGCCTGGAGCAGTGCCTGGAATTTCTGGCCGACGACGAGCTGCTGGAAGTTACGCCGGAGAACCTGCGCCTGAGGAAGAGACTGCTGGATCACGCTGCCCGCTTGCGGGAAGCATCCAAAAAGAAACACTGAACACCCGGGGAACAGGAGGAAATGCCGATGGAACGGATCCAGATCGCCCGGCTTTTTGCCGACAAGGAAGAGCTGGAAGGACAGCACCTGACCGTGATGGGCTGGGCCAGGACCATCCGGGACATGAAGACTTTCGGATTTATCGAACTGAATGACGGCTCCTGTTTCAGGAACCTGCAGGTGGTCATGAGCGCCGAAACGCTGGATAACTATAAGGAAATCGCATCCCAGAACGTAGGCACCGCCCTGATCGTGGAGGGTGTTCTGGTACTGACCCCGGAGGCCAAGCAGCCGCTGGAACTGCGGGCCGAGTCTATTCAGGTGGAGGGCGCGTCCTCCCCCGATTATCCGCTGCAGAAGAAGCGCCACTCCATGGAATATCTGCGCACGATCCAGCACCTGCGTCCCAGGACCAACACGTTTTCCGCCGTTTTCCGGATCCGTTCCGTCGCGGCCCACGCGATCCACTGCTTCTTCCAGGACCGGGGATTCGTGTATATCCAGACACCTATCATCACGGTCTCCGACTGCGAGGGCGCGGGGGAAATGTTCCAGGTGACGACCCTGGATATGGAGGACCCGCCCCGGCTCAGCAGCGGGGAGGTCGACTGGAGCCAGGACTTCTTCGGGCGCCGGGCGAACCTGACGGTCTCCGGACAGCTGAACGCGGAGAACTTCGCCATGGCTTTCGGGAACGTGTATACGTTCGGGCCGACGTTCCGTGCCGAGAATTCCAATACACAGAGGCACGCCGCGGAATTCTGGATGGTGGAGCCCGAGATGGCCTTTGCCGATCTGGAGGACGACATGAATATGGCGGAGGCCATGATCAAGTATATCATCGACACCGTGCTGACCCGCTGCCCGGACGAGATGCAGTTCCTCAACAGCTTCGTGGACAAGGGACTGCTGGAGAGACTGGAGCTGGTTGCAGGCTCCGAATTCGAACGGATCAGCTATACCGACGCCGTTTCCATACTGGAAGAACACAACGACCGTTTTGATTATAAGGTGTTCTGGGGATGTGACCTGCAGACCGAACACGAGCGTTTTCTGACGGAAGAAATTTTTAAAAAACCGGTCTTCGTCACCGATTACCCGAAAGAGATCAAGGCTTTTTATATGCGCCTGAACGACGACGGGAAGACGGTGGCGGCCGCGGACTGCCTGGTGCCCGGCATCGGCGAGATCATCGGCGGGTCCCAGCGGGAGGAACGGCTGGATGTTCTGGAGAAGAGGATGGCCGAGCTGGGTCTGGATCCGGAGGATTACTGGTGGTACCTGGACCTGCGCCGGTACGGCTCCTGCCGCCACGCGGGGTTCGGTCTCGGATTTGAGCGGATGGTCATGTATCTGACCGGCGTATCCAATATCCGCGACGTGGAACTGCACCCGAGAACGGTGGGAAATGCGGACTTCTGAGGACTCCGGTGCCGGCTGCCGGCGCCTGCCGGAATATCGATTGCTTATTTTTGCCTTCAATGGTATAATGAACTCAAATATCGGAAAGATCCGAAAATATGTTCAGCCGTGGTGATACGACTGGGAAAAGAAAAGGGATACAATTATATACGGAAAAGAGGAATTCGAGTGAGAAAGACACTTGCTTTTGTACTTACAGCGGCAGCTGCCATGCTCCTTTTAGGCGGCTGCGGAGAGGAGACAGAAAGCGAAGCGACCGATTCGCCTACTGCCATCACCGCCATTACTGTCGAACCCAGCCAGCCCGTATCCACGGACAACGGTGAGATTCCTGAAATGGATTACGCCACGGCGTCCCGGATCGGTCTGCTGACCTCCATTTACTACAGTGAGGACGGGAGAGGGTTCCTTCGTACGGATGACGACCTGGCTGAGACCGATCTGTCCGGCATGGCGGATACCGTCGAGTCCAGCGATGCCGTGACGTCGATCACGGCCTACACGGCCGACAATCTGAACGGAATCAGCGCGAACAACAGTTTTACCCTGAGTTTCATGATGGCGACGGAAAATGATATTCTGGCGGATGAGATCGCAAACTCCGGGGTGGAGCAGGCGGATGAGCTGATCGAGAAATACTGCACCTGGAACAGCATGGATGCCATTGTGGTCGACACCACGATCACGGTCGTGGTCGTCGTGCCGGGGAACATAGATTATTATGTGAACCTGAAGGACGGGGTCTTCAGCGTGGAGAGAAACTACGAGACGAACAACCCCGTCTTTACGGAGGAACCGAGCCCGAGTACGGAGGTCTCCGAAGAGCCCGCCGCCAGCACATCGGCCGAACCGGCCGCGTCTGAGAGTGCTCAGCCGTCTGCTTCGGAGAGCGAGGCGCCGGCCGCGACGGACGGAAACGGATACACATACAAAGATACAACGGGTGTCATGTACACCACAGCCGATGTGAATGTCCGGAACGAGCCGGATATCGACGGGGAACGTCTGGGTACGCTGGATCAGGGCGAGAAGGTGACCGTGACCGGCATCTGCAATGAAACCGGATGGTATCGGATCACCTACAACGGTTCGGTCGGCTATGTGTCCAACGACTATCTGACTTCCGAAAACTGAGAAAGATCTAAACCGGGTGTCCGCTGCAGGAAAAATGCGGCGGACACCCTGCTTTTGTAGAAATGGTCCGGGCCGCTGCACCGGCCGGAAAGGAGGATATGATTCAAATGCGCATTAAGAAACGTATTCTTGCGGGAGCGCTCGTTTTCGCGCTGGCGCTGTCTCTGGCCGCCTGCGGAGAGGAGGAAACCGAAGAGGGCAGTGAAACGGAAAAAGCAGAGACGTCCGTCCCGGTCAACGACAGCCCCGTCAGCGAGGAAGCGGACAGGGAATATATCGAAGAGACACTGAACCTGGCCAACAATACCGAATATACCTGGAGCTATCAGTCCGGCTCGGATGCCTGGACCATGTCCGTCGTCTCCGCCGTGGCGTATCCGGAGATCGAGGATCAGGAGGGCGTGTCCGTCTGTGTGCCCGGCGCCTATGTGACCGGGGTCGACACCAGCGGTGACGGAGAGGCGAACATCACGGCGGACCGGTACAGCCAGGCCGTCAACGGGACTCTGGTCATCGATCATGACGCCGAGATCGTCAACACGAACGGACAGGTTTACACGGCGGATACGGCGCCCGTGATCCTGAATACCGGAGCGGCCGGATACGGGTCCGCCTCCAATACGCAGGCAAATTCGGAGTATGCCGCCGACGGCTACATCAATGTGGCCTGCGGGAACCGGGGCAAGCAGGATACCGTCACTGACGCCGACGGCGAGACCCATTATACCGGAGACGCGCCCTGCTGCCTGTGCGACCAGAAAGCGGCCGCCCGGTTCGTGAAGTATAACATCCTTCTGGGGAACCTGCCCGGCAGCGTGGATCACTTCGTTTCCACCGGCGGCTCCGGGGGAGCGGCCCACGCGGCCATGTTCGCCGCCACCTCCAACAATGCCGACTTTTATCCCTACCAGGCGGAGGTGGGGGCCGTGGGTGTCTATCTCTGTGAAGACGGCACCTACACCAGCAGCGTCCTGATCGACGGAGAAGAGACGGCTCTGTCCGACGGGGCGTGGGGATGTATCGCATACAGTGCCATCACGTCCCTGTACGAGGGCGATACGACGATGGCCTTTGAGTATTATCTGGATACGGGATTCTCATTCGGGAGCTCGTTCCAGGAACAGCTGGCGGAATACCTCTCCGATGAATATATGGAATATATCAACGGGCAGGATCTGACCGTGGAGGAATCCGCGGTCGGGTTCGACCTGGACGGCGACGGCGCGCTGAACAGCACGGTCAGTCTGACCATCGAGTACGACCCGGACCAGTACGCCGACACCAACGGATACGGCGGGACCTATCTGGATCTGTATCTGGCCGAGTTCATTTCCAATCTCCAGTGGTATCTGGACAACCTGGACTACGCCAGCGGCTGGACCTGGTTCGGGACGGACGGAAAGGCCCTCAGCGATGAGGAGGTGGCCGCCATGACCGACGAAGACAAGGCGGCCGCGTTCATCGAGGGACGCTATGCCGCATCCACCTCCGGGAACGGAATGGGCGGCGATATGCCCGGCGGCGGTATGCCCGGCGGTGACATGTCGGGCGGAGGAGGTATGCCTGAAGGCGGGACACCGGACGGCGGCACGCAGGGCGGTGATATACCGGACGGCGGCACGCAGGGCGGCGATATACCGGACGGCGGCACGCAGGGCGGTGATATACCGGACGGCGGCACGCAGGGCGGC
>JAJQAH010000018.1:18553-29018 GCA_021203885.1 Oscillospiraceae bacterium
GACTTGCCGGACGGCGGCACGCAAAGCGGCGGCATACCGGAAGGCAATATGCCTGGCGGAGACAGCGATATACCCGGGAATAATGCCAGGGATGGCGTCCCGGAAGATAATGCCGGCGGGACGCTTCCCGGAGAGAACGGACAGAGCGAAAATGCGGCAGGTGAACGGCCGGACGAGACCGCGGCGTATAGTGCCGGCCTGACGGCGGACAGTCTGGCGGAAAACCTGGCATATGACTCCGGCTCTGCCGCCGGGGCGCAGGTCAGTCTGCTCGCTGCGGGCGGTTCGGATTCCTCCGGCTATTCCACGTTCCAGGAGATGGTGGATGCCTACAGGTCCGACATTGACGAGATCGAAGCGGGGGACCGGTACGGCAATAATATCGTCTCCCTGTATAATCCGCTGAACTACATCGGCGCCGAGGGGACGGACGACCCGGTCTGGACCCGGATCGTCATGGGCGCGCAGGAGGGGGATATGTCCATGTTCGCCTCCCTGAATCTGGAGATCAACTGGCTGAACGCGGGCACGGACAGCGAGATCGAATGGCAGTGGGACGGCGGCCACGTGCCTTCCGAGGTGCTCAGCGGCTCCTTCTCCCTCTATGTGGACCAGATGTACGCGGAGCACGCCGGCGGCGTGGAGGTCGAGACGCCGGCCGCCCAGACACAGACGACCAACGGTACCGCCACATCCGCCACGGGCACGGATCTGTCCGGCTGGGTGGACTACAGCGATATACATTCCGTATCCTTCTCCCTGGCTTCGGCCGTGGCTTACAGGGCCAAAGGGGCCAGCAAGGCGGTACCCGGATTCGATGTCATCGACTACGGCCAGGAGGATTACGTTTTCGGAAGCGCTGAGAAGGATGCGCGCCACTGGGATGTGTTCGTGCTGGATGCTTTCGAGTCGCACGGAGACGTTTTGGAACCTCTGTTCAACGGGGGCTAGTATCTTCCGGGCCGGAATGCAAAAAAATTACGGGGTTCCCATCGATCAATCGATCAGATGGGAACCCCGTGTTGTTTTCAGGGGAAATTTTTTCAGTGTGAGATCACGCGGACACGCAGGATATCCGGGTCGGAGAGCAGATGGGCGACACTGTCGTCCGTGACCCCGGGATTGACATCCAGAAGAGAGTAGGCATACTCGCCCCGGCTTTTGTCCGTCATGTTTTCCACATTGACCTTGTCGTCGGACAGGGCCGTGGTGATGTTGGCCAGTACGGCCGGCACGTTCCTGTGAATCACGCACAGCCGGCAGTCGCTGCTCCAGGGCATCTCCACCCGGGGCAAATTGACCGAGTTGACCACGTTTCCGTTGATCAGAAAGTCCGACATCTCCTCGGCGGCCATGACGGCGCAGTTTTCCTCGCTCTCCGGGGTGGAGGCACCCAGGTGGGGCAGGGCGACCACGTTCTTTGCCAGGGTGATCTTGTTGTTTGGGAAGTCGGTGACGTATTTGGCCACATGTCCGCTCTCCAGCGCCTCGATCATGGCGTCATCGTCGACCAGTTCGCCGCGGGCCAGGTTCAGGACCCGGACGCCGTCTTTCATGCATCCGATCGTCTCGGCGTTCAGGAAATGTTTGGTCTCGTCCGTGCAGGGAATGTGGATCGTGATATAATCGCACGTCTGCAGCAGCTGGTTCAGATCTTTGACGACCTGGACATGGCGGTCCAGGCGCAGAGCCGCGTCCACCGACAGATAGGGGTCGTACCCGTAGACGTCCATGCCCAGGCTCAGGGCCAGGTTGGCAACCAGAGCGCCGATCGCACCCAGGCCGATGATCCCGATGGATTTACGGTAGAGTTCCGGACCCACGAAAGCGGATTTTCCTTTTTCCACCGCGGCAGCCACGTCCACGGAAGGATCTTTCGCCTGTTCACGTACCCATTCGTAGCCGCCCATGACGTCCCGGGAGGCGGCCAGCAGGGCGAACAGGACCAGCTCCTTCACGGCGTTGGCGTTCGCGCCCGGCGTGTTGAATACGACGATGCCCGCTTCGGAGCAGCGCTCGATGGGGATGTTGTTCGTGCCGGCCCCGGCTCTGGCAATGGCCAGCAGGGAGTCCGGGAATTCGTAATCATGCAGCTTGGCGGAACGGACCAGGATGCCATCCTCGTTTTCCACATCTTCTCCCACCTCGAACAGGGCGGGATCCAGTTTGGCCAGCCCCACGGGTGAGATCTTGTTCATAGTCTTGATCTTGTACATGTAGAAATCTCCTTTAGTTGTTCTTGTCGAACTCTTTGATGAAGTCGACCAGTTTTTCCACGCCTTCCATGGGCATGGCGTTATAGATGGAGGCGCGCATGCCGCCCACGGAGCGGTGGCCCTTCAGGTTCGTGAAACCGGCGGCGGTGGCTTCGGACACGAACTTGGCGTCCATATCCTCGGAGACCGACCGGAAGGTCACGTTCATATCGGAGCGGGATCCCTTCTCCGCGCAGCATGTGAACAGCTTGGAGGCGTCGAGGCAGTCGTACAGCATGCCCGCTTTTTTGCCCTTGATCTGCTCCATGACTTCCACACCGCCCAGATTGTCCAGCCAGTCCAGGACCAGACCCAATATGTAGATGCACCAGCAGGGAGGTGTGTTGTACATGGAGTCCTTGTCGATCATGGTCTGGTAATTCATCATCAGGGGCGTGTAGGGAAGCTCGTGGCCGGCCAGGTCCTCCCGGATGATCACCACGGTCAGACC
Organism: Oscillospiraceae bacterium; assembly: GCA_021203885.1. GTDB lineage: Bacteria > Bacillota > Clostridia > Oscillospirales > Oscillospiraceae > JAJPXI01. Next base: position 21,260 of record JAJQAH010000018.1, read on the forward strand.
GGCGGGTGCCATGTTCTTCTGAGCGCCGGCGAAGATCACGCCGAATTTATCGATGTCCACCGGGCGGGAAAGGATGTCGGAAGACATGTCACAGGCAATGGGAACGCCGTTGGTTTCGGGCACATAATTCCACTCGGTCCCGTAGACGGTATTGTTGGAGCAGAAATAGAAGTAACTGGCTCCGCTGTCCAGATTCAGCTGATCCTGGGCGGGAATGTAAGTGTGGTCCCGGTCGGCGCTGGATCCGGCCAGATTGATATCCCCGTATTTCTGCGCCTCCTTGTAGGCGATGTTGGAAAAGTTTCCGGTGACCACATAGTCGGCTTTTCCGGTCTTCCCGATCAGATTCAGGGGGACCATGGAAAACTGGCTGGAACCGCCGCCCTGGAGAAAAAGGATCTTATAATTTTCCGGGACGTGGAACAGAGTGCGGAAATGGTTCTGGGTATCCTCGAAGATCTTCACGAAAACTTTTGAGCGGTGGCTCATCTCCATGACGGACATACCGGAACCCTGATAGTTGGTAATTTCGGATCCTGCTTGCTCCAGAACTTCCAGAGGCAGCATGGAGGGTCCTGCTGAAAAGTTGTATACACGATCGTTTGCCATAAGAAAAAATCCCCCTTAAAATTTTGGATTTGCACAGTCACATTATATCCAACGGCGCCCGAACTGTCAATAATATGGGCCCCGAAAAAACAAAAGTATTGCCGCGCGGAGCAAGAAAAATCTTTCCTTTCGTGCCCCCCTATGGTATACTTTGAGGAGAAACCGAGAGAGGCGGGGGACCATGAAAAAATATTCCGCTGTTTTTATAAAAGCCGTTCTGGCGGGCTTTTGTATCGGCCTGGGAGGCACGGTTTACCTGCGGCTGAAGGATGCCTTTCCCGGCGGCAACGTGGTGGGCGCGGTCCTGTTTGCGATCGGGCTTTTCCTGGTGTGCACCCGGGGCTACAATCTGTTCACCGGGAAAGTCTGTTATCTCTTCGACAACCCGCCGGTCTATATCCTGCAGCTGGTCGTGATCTGGCTGGGGAATTTCGGCGGTGCCTTCCTGCTGGGCTATGTGGAGAGACTGACGGGCATCTGTGACGGGATCGGCATCGACGCCACCGCGGTCACGCTGGTGGAGAGCAAGATGGATTCCAGTCTTCTCAGCCTGTTCCTGCTCGGCTGTCTTTGTAACGTGTTTATTTTCGTCGCCGTGGACCGGTTCCAGAAGTCGCCGTCCCAGCTCGAGAAATATCTGGCGCTTTTCCTGGGCGTGACGATCTTTATCCTGTGCGGGACGGAACACTGCGTGGCCGATATGTATTACTGGGCCGTGTCCGGCGTATTTGCCGAACAGGTCGGCCGGAGCCTGGTCTGCCTGCTGGTCATCACCGGCGGCAACATCGTCGGCGGCGTGTTCCTGCCCCTGGCGGAGAAATTATACAGGAAGCTGGAGGCCTGACACAGGAAGATCCGGCCGGACACCGGTTCCGGGAAGGATCAGAAAAGCGGCCGGCCGGGCGTCAGTTCCGAAAAATCGTGAATACACCGGCGGCAAACCCGTTCCAGTTCCGGGCGCCGGTCCGCATAATAGGGGTCGAGGACGCCCACGACCGGCATCCCCGCCCCGGCGGCCGCGGCCGCAGCTGTCGGCGAGTCCTCGAAAACGACGCAGTCCTCCGGGGAAGACCCGCACCGCCGCGCGGCCAGCAGATAGATATCCGGAAAGGCCTTGCTCAGTTTCACCTGATCCGTGGTGATGACGTCCCGGAACAGATCCCGGATGCCGTGCCGGCTGAGAACGGCGTTACACAGGGGCTGCATGCAGGAAGTGAGAACGCACATGGGCGTGCCCAGGGCGTGCTCTCCCGCGAGGAAATCCATTACCCCTTCTTTCAGGGGAATCCGGCTGCCGTACTGTTCCTCCGCCATATCCAGCCAGATCTTCTGAATCTCCTCGGGACTTTCCGGAAGATGAAAACGTTCCCGTGTATACCGGGCGGCTTCCGGATGGGTCATGTCGGCCACGGCCGCGCTGTAATCCGCGGGGCAGGAAATGCCGCGCGCACGGAGAAATTCCCGGTCGATCTGCGACCAGACCCCGTTGGAATCGATCAGGGTTCCGTCCAGATCAAACAGGAGCATATCGAAACCTCCATGGGAGAGCGGCATCTTCGCCGGCGTAGTCCACCCCGATCCTGGGACCGGAGAGGATCTCCCTTCCGCCGGGATCGCCGGTGAGCACATACAGCTCGCTGCCCGTCAGGTCCAGCCCGTCGAGAGAGCGGTCCAGAGCCAGCGCCTGGCAGATCTTGCCGGGCCCGTTGAGAAGGTTTTTCCTTCTGGCGGCCGTCAGTTCCTTAAACGGGCGCTGATAGCGGAGTCCGGCCATGGTCTCCTCCCCGGAGAGAGGCTCCAGGGAGCGGATCAGCACGGCTGCCGGTTCGCCCTCCTCCTCGGTCACCAGATTCAGGCAGTGGTACATTCCGTAGATCATATAGATATAGGCAGTCCCGGGGCGGGCGAACAGAGTCTCGGTCCGGGCGGTCCGCCGGTACCCGTAGGCGTGGCAGGCCCGGTCACAGCGTCCGACGTAAGCCTCGGTCTCCGTGATCCGGCCGGAGAGAACCCGGCCGCGGTATACGCGCACCAAGTGCCGTCCCAGCAGATCCCGGGCCACGGTGACCGTGTCCCGGGAAAAAAATTCTCTGGTTAATTGTTCCATAAATACCTCGTATGCGAAAGGAGCGGGAAATGGCGGAGATCATTGAACTGACCGACTTTTCACAGCCGGAACTGGATGTATATGCACGGCTGACCGACGCGCAGCTGCGCAGCCGTCTGGAGCCGGAGAAAGGGATCTTCATCGCGGAGAGCCCCAAGGTCATCAATCGGGCGCTGGACGCGGGCTGCGTTCCGGTGTCTCTACTGATGGAGCGCCGGCATCTGTCCGGCCAGGGCCGGGAAGTCATGGACCGATGCGGCGAAATCCCGGTCTACACCGGCGACCGGGAACTGCTGGAGAATCTGACCGGTTATCAGCTGACCCGGGGGATCCTGTGTGCCATGAAACGTCCCGCCTTCCGGACCGTGGAGGAGCTGTGCACCGGTACGCACCGCCTGGCCGTCCTGGAGAATATTACGGACGCCACGAACGTGGGCGCGATCTTCCGCAGCGCGGCGGCGCTGGGCATGGACTGCGTCCTTGTAACCCCGTCCTGTTGTGACCCGCTGTGCCGCCGGGCGGTCCGTGTCAGCATGGGCACGGTGTTTCAGATTCCGTGGACCGTCATCGGAGACAATCCGGAGGACTGGCCGGCCGCGGGAACGGAACGGCTGTCCCGGCTTGGGTTCAAAACCGCAGCCATGGCGCTGCGGGAGGATGCCGTACCGGTGGATGATCCGGCTCCAGGCGCCGAGGAGCGGCTGGCCGTGATCCTGGGTACCGAGGGAGACGGCCTGGCTGCCGATACCATCGCACAGTGTGATTATACCGTCCGCATACCCATGGCCCGGGGTGTGGACTCTTTAAACGTGGCGGCCGCCAGCGCCGTGGCTTTCTGGCAGCTGAGACAGAAAAAGGAAAACTGAACCGGCCGCGGGAAAGATATAGTGCCGGATTACAGGTCCCGCAGGAACCGGTCTTCGTCGATGGCCTTTTCCAGAAGGGCCGCGCCGATGACCCCGGCGTCGTTGCCCAGCAGACATTTTACCAGCTGCGGGCCTTTATGGTTGTAACATTCCGGCTGGAGCATTTCCCGGAGAGGGTCCAAAAACAGGTCGTCCCCCTCGTTACTGACACCGCCGCCCAGACAGAGCATTTCCGGCTGGAACAGATTGACCAGGTTGGCCAGACCGACGGTCAGGTAATGAAGATACAGATCCACGACCTGCCGGCCGGCGCTGTCTCCGGCTCTCGCCGCCTGGAAGGCTGTCCTTCCGCCGGCGTTGTCCAGGGATCCTTCGCACAGCTGCCACATGGAGGACTCCGGGTGTTCGGCCATGCTCTGGCGGGTCATGCGCCGCAGGGCGGGAGCCGAAGAATACTGTTCCCAGCATCCTTTCCGGCCGCAGGCGCAGGGTTCGCCGTCCGCCACGATGACCATGTGGCCGCCTTCCATGTCATGGCCGGCCGCACCCAGGAACAGGGGCCCTTCCAGCATGACGCCCAGGCCGACACCGGTCCCCAGCGTGACCACCGCGGCGGAGGAGGCACCCATCAGGCCGCCCGCGTAATATTCACCCACCAGTGCGCTGTGTGCGTCATTCCCGAGTATGACGGGTACATCCCAGCTCCGGCTGAAATAGGCCCGCAGAGGTGTGTGGCTGAGAGGCAGATTGGGACAGAATAGCACTTCTCCCCGCCGGATATCCACGGATCCGGGGACACCGATCCCAATGTGGGAGATGTCATCCCGGGCCAGCCCGGCAGATTCCACCGCCTGATCCGCAAGCTCCACCAGTGCACGGCAGACCGACTCCGGCGAGTCGGTCTCCTTTGCTTTCCGGGAGACCTTTTTGACCAGATGATATTCCCGGTCCACGATGCCGGCGACCAGATTGGTCCCGCCGATATCGATCCCGATGGAGAAACGTCGTTCCATAAAAACACCTCCGGATGTTTTCATCATTGGCTTCGGTCCGCTTTTGCGGACCTTTTGGTCGGTTCGGGGAAGAAAGGACTCATCTTGATCTTCGGGAAAAAGCGGTACGCCAGACCCACGAACTGCCCGGTCAGCAGGACGGACACCACGGAATTGATGCCGACGCTGGCCAGTGAATGCTGGAAGATCAGATTAATGGCGGCCGCGACGATGACGTACACGGCGTCCGCACACAGTTTCACATTGGAGAGTTTCTTTTCGTATATGCGGCTGATCAGATTATTCAGCTCATCCGGGGCGGGCAGCATCATGTCACAGCCTGAGACGAGAGCCACGCCCAGGCCCTGGATCGCGACACCCAGGACCAGCATGACGATCTTCTCCCACAGGACCGGCGCGGGCGTCCACAGCCACATGAAGAAGTCCACCAGCCAGCCGAACAGGATCCCGACGAATACGGTCAGGACGGACTTCAGCGTGATGCGGCGCTGGAGGATGACCTGGATGATCACGCACAGGATGTGCAGAAGGATTGTGGCGTTTCCGAGAGACAGAGGCGTGATATTCGCGACGGCATCGGGAACGGCAGTAATGGGGGAAACGCCCCACCCCGTATGCTTGAGCAGAACGATCCCGACGGCCATGCATATCAGGCCGGCAGCGTACTGGATGATCCTTCTCGGCAGGTGTTTGCCTTTGACTGTCATGGCGGGAAGACTTCTTTCAGCGGCTCTCCGTTAGAGCACGGAGGGGAAATGTTTTCTGGACTGCGTAACTTTTATAAGGAAAAAGCGCCCGCCGGGATCTTTCTCCGCAGCGGGCGCTGTCCTTCGCAACTGCTTTCAGTTCAGAGGCTTCATCGTAGGGAACAGGATGACCTCGCGGATCGTGTCTGTATTGGTCAGCATCATGACGCAGCGGTCGACTCCGATGCCGAGACCGCCCGTGGGCGGAAGTCCGTACTCCAGGGCGGTGATGTAATCCTCATCCATCATGCCGGCCTCGCTGTCGCCGTTGGCGCGCAGTTCCGCCTGCTTCTGAAAGCGGGCCCGCTGGTCGATGGGATCATTCAGCTCGGAGAAAGCGTTGCCCATCTCATTGCCGCAGATCAGCAGCTCAAAGCGCTCGGTCAGCCGCGGGTCCTCCGCACTGCGCTTGGCCAGGGGGGAGACATCCACCGGAAACAGGGTGATAAACGTCGGCTGGATCAGGCTGGACTCCACCTTCTGGTCGAAGACCTGATACAGGGCATTGCCCCAGGTCTTCTCTGTCCCCTCGGGCAGCTCCACGCCGACGGAAGCGGCCGCGGCGACCGCCTCGGCGTCATCTGAAATGGACATGAAATCCAGACCGGTATGCTCTTTAACGGCCTCGGCCATGGTCAGCCGGGGCCAGCCGGGAGTCAGGTCCAGATCCTGTTCCTGCCACCGGAGCTGGTAAGTTCCCAGAATGGACCGGGCGGCGCCGGACAGCAGTTCCTCGAACAGGTCCATCATATCCCGATAGTCGGCGTAGGCCTGATAGAGCTCCACGCTGGTGAATTCCGGATTGTGTTTAGGATCCATCCCCTCGTTCCGGAAGATCCGGCCGATCTCATAGACCCGTTCCAGACCGCCGACGATCAGCCGTTTCAGATGCAGCTCCGTGGCGATGCGCATATACATATCGATGTCCAGCGTATTGTGGTGGGTAACGAACGGCCGCGCCGTCGCGCCTCCGGAGATGGTGCTGAGGACGGGCGTCTCCACCTCCATAAATCCCCGCTGGTCCAGGAACGAACGTATGTACTGGATGAATTTGGACCGGATCTCGAAAGTCCGGCGGACTTCCGGGTTCATGATCAGATCCACGTAGCGCTGCCGGTATCTGGATTCCAGATTCGTCAGGCCGTGAAACTTTTCCGGCAGGGGCAGCAGAGACTTTGCCAGCAGGGTGATCTCCTTTGCCTTGACCGAGATCTCTCCCCGCTGTGTCCGGAACACGATGCCCCGCACGCCGATGATATCCCCGATATCATATTTCTTGAACTGCGCCAGGGCCTCTTCTCCCACATCGTCGAGACGCACGTACAGCTGGATCTTTCCGGCGGCGTCCTGAAGATCGGCAAACACGACTTTTCCCATACCGCGCTTGCTCATGATGCGGCCGGCCACGCTGACCTCCTGCCCCTCCAGGCTGTCGAAGTTGTCCTTGATCTCCTGGCTGCGGTGGCTGACATCATAGCGTGTGATCGAAAACGGATCGCTGCCGTTTTCCTGGAGTTCTGAGAGTTTGTCCCTGCGGATCCGGGTCAGTGTCGAGAGATCTTCCTGAGAGTTCTCTTTGCTTTCGTCAGCCACACTGCTCACCCCGTTCAGCGCTGAATGTCGATGATCTGGTAATGTATGGGGCCCGCGGGCGCGTCCACGACGACGTCCGAGCCGACGGTCTGATCCAGCAGGGCCTGGCCGAAGGGAGAATCTTCGGAGATGCGGCCGTTCATGGGGTCGGCCTCCTGAGAGCCGACGACCTGATAGGTCTCCTCCTCCTGAAATTCCACGTCCAGCACCCGGATCGTACAGCCCAGGCTGACCTTCGTAGAGTCGTTATCATCTGCGGGGTCCTCGATCAGCACGCAGTTGGACAGCATTTCCTCCAGCTCCGCGATGCGGGCGTACAGCTTGCCCTGTTCGTTTTTGGCCTCGTCGAATTCACTGTTCTCACTGAGGTCGCCGTAGGACCGGGCCTCTTTCAGCAGGTCGGCGACTTCCTTTTCCCGTACGGTTCTCAGGTAAGTCAGCTCGTCCTGAAGTTTTTCCAGCCGTTCCGCACTGAGTTTGTATTCCTTTACCATAATTTATTTTCGCTCCTAAAAAAGAAAATAGACTATGGAAACCCTGCTCTCATAAAAAGAAAACAGCGTTTCCACAAAATTATAAGAGGCCGCATAAGCGGCCTTCCCGACAAACTTTCACTATTATATGCAAAAAATGCAGAAATGTCAAGGAAAAGACGAAATCTCCGGATTTTGCGGCCCGAAAACGGAGCCTGCCCGGCGGGGAAAGGTCCCAAGCCGGGCAGAAAAATGGTGGAGGTGAGGGGGGTCGAACCCCTGTCCGAAAGCACTTCCGCAGGAATTTCTCCGAGCGCAGACGGTTCTTTAAGATTCCCCCGCGCGGGCGTAA
>JAJQAH010000049.1:0-6702 GCA_021203885.1 Oscillospiraceae bacterium
ATACTTTCCCTCCCCCTTTTTCGGCCGAAAAAAGCCCCCGCCCGCCTGCCGGATATTCCGGCGGTCCGGGCCGGGCTTCTTCATTGCCGGTCAATGGGAAAATTCGTGCAATATGCCGGATTTTTTATGCCGGCGTTTTTTTATGTAAATCTGTCCTGTATGAGATTCATTTATTTACAGTTCACTTGTGGAAAAGCCTGTGGAACATGTGGAAAAGTGTGGAATCACGGGTTACAGATTCAGATTTTATGCGCATATTTTTGTATATTTTTTGCACAAAATCCGTTATCCGGAACCTTTCCCCCTGTCCGGCATCCCGAAAAGATCTGCGTTTTCAGTTCCCTGTTTCGCCGAATCTTTTTCTCAGTTCGTTCTCCAGTTTCTGCGACTGCTGCTTTGACAGATTGATGTGGAACGCCGCAGCGGCAAGGCACAGAGTCAGAAACTCCTCATCCGCGAAATCTGAAAAGTCCCGCGTGTTCTCTATCATTTCGGCCAGTGCCGCCACATCCGTACCGGAGGCGCCGGACTCGTCATCCGTCACTTCCCCCGCGCCGAATTCACTGAAGAAATTATGCACAAGGTCATCCATTTCCGGGCAGTCCTCCGTCATCGTCAGCCGGATCCCCATATCGTCCGCCAGTTTCCGGAACATATTGCGGGTCCTTCTGTTCCGGACGACGATCTCCGCCGGCCTGCCGTAATCGATCATATCCGCCAGGGCGGAATCCAGGAAGAATTCGTCATACCGGTCGCCCTGATCGCAGAGATGGGCGGACATGCGCCCGTCGCCTCTCAGGATCAGCTGGGCCAGCGGGAAAAAGGGCGCGAGTTCCGGTTCGGCGGTGCCGTTTTCCAGCGCTTTTTCATCCTCGTCTTCATCCAGCACGGCGCCGGGGGACAGGACGACATCGCACATCCATGTATCTCCGCTCTCTTCCGCGTCCAAGACTTCCGCCGCCAGCTTTTTGTCGAAGGGAACCGCCGTGCGGTATCGAACGGCCCTGGATTTCGGCAGCGCCGTGGTCTCCCACCGGAACGAGCCGTCCGGCAGGACCACGGCCATCGGCACGACGGTTCCGGGCCCGAGCCCCTCCGGAAACGAAAAATCATCCGCCTCCGGCCCTTTCAGCTTCCCGGCCAGATCCACGCAGGCGTCCAGGGCCTCTCCCAGGTGTATTTTGTCAGATTCCTCCCGGATGGTCCAGGGCATATGATACGGTTCCTTCCGCTCCAGCTGCGGCCAGGCGTTTTTCCCTCTCAGATTGATCCCGTGTTCGGAACAGTAGGCTCTGATCTCTTCGAGTTCCGATTTCCGAAGCAGATTCTTTTCCACGAAGGAGCAGGACACGCAGTCCTGGGTCATCGCAGCCTCAAATTCCACCTGCTCCGGCGCGTCTTCCGGACATGAATTCACCCGGCGCATGGAATCCAGGCCCTCCGTGCCCGGGTACACCGCGAGGGCCTGGCAAAGGCCCGCCCGGCCCATAATGCAGACGTATCCCGTCGAACCGTCGGAGTGGCGGACCGCGAAGATCTGGTCGTCCCAGAGTTTTTCCCAGATCTTCGTCTTTCTGTAGGCAAAAGCCTTTCCAAGCAGATCGTACAAAATCAACACTCCTCTTATTCAGCGGACGGGCCGCTTTCCTGCGCCCAGCCGCGGGATCGCTCCACGGCCCGGTGCCAGTCAGACAGCAGTTTCTCCCGTCTCTCCTCCGGCATCCCGGGCCGGAACACCCGGTCCACCTTCCTGTTTTGCTCCAGTTCCTCCGTGCTCTCCCAGAAGCCCACCGCGAGGCCCGCCAGGCAGGCCGCGCCGTAGGCGGTGCTCTCCACGCAGGCGGGACGCTCCACCGGGACGCCGGCGATGTCGGCCTGAAACTGCATCAGGAAATCATTCTGGGCGGCGCCGCCGTCCGCCTGAAGTGCGGACAGATGAAGGCCGGTATCCTCCTCCATGGCGCCGAGCACGTCGTAGGTCTGGTACGCGATGGATTCCAGCGCCGCCCGCACCAGGTGGTCCCGGCTGACGCCCCGGGTCAGTCCCACCACAGTGCCTCTGGCGTAGGGATCCCACCAGGGGGCGCCGAGGCCCGTGAAGGCCGGGACCAGATAGCAGCCGTTCGTGTCGCTGACTCTCTCGGCCATCTCCTCGGTCTCCGCCGCGTCTTTGATGATCTTCAGCTCGTCCCGCAGCCACTGCACCACCGCGCCCGCCACGAAGACGGAGCCCTCCAGGGCGTACTCCACCCGGTCTCCGATCCCCCAGGCCAGCGTGGTGACAAGGCCGCTCCGGCTGTTTTCGGGCGTATCCCCGGTATTCATCAGCAGAAAGCCGCCGGTGCCGTAAGTGTTCTTCGCCGTGCCCGGCGTGAAGCAGCCCTGGCCGAACAGGGCGGCCTGCTGATCCCCCGCCGCGCCGGCCACCGGGACAGGCGCCCCGAATACATCGGTGTTCCCGTAGACGCAGCTGGAGGGCATTACTTCCGGAAGCATGCACGCCGGGATCCCCAGTCTTTCCAGGATCTCGTCGTCCCACCGCAGGCGGTGGATATCGAACATCATGGTGCGGGAGGCGTTGGAGTAGTCCGTCACGTGGACCGCGCCCCCGGTCAGGTTCCAGATCAGCCAGGTATCGATCGTGCCGAACAGCAGCTCGCCCCGCCCGGCCCGCTCCCGGGCGGATGGCACGTTGTCCAGGATCCAGCTGAGCTTCGTCGCGGAGAAATAGGCGTCCAGCACCAGCCCGCAGCGGCTTCGCACCTTTTCCTCCCAGCCCTCCTCCGCCAGCCGGGCCGCCAGCGGCGCCGTGCGGCGGCACTGCCAGGAGATGGCGGGACAGACCGGCTCGCCCGTTTTTTTGTCCCACACCACCGTGGTCTCTCTCTGATTCGTGATCCCGACGGCGGCCACGTCTCCGGGGCCCGCGCCCAGGCCGGCCAGGGCCTTCTCCGCCACCTCCAGCTGGGTCCGCCAGATCTCGCCGGCGTCGTACTCCACCCAGCCGGGGCGGGGAAAGCTCTGGGTCAGCTCCTTCTGGGAGACGCCGCAGACACGGCCCGCCCGGTCGAAGAGGATGCACCGGGAGCTGGTGGTACCCTGATCCAGCGCCATGACATATTTTTCCCCGTTCGGCTGCGCCACCTGTCTTCCCCCCGTTTTCTTTTTTCCACGTTCGGAAAAAGTCCCTTTGCAAGAGGTTTGCAAAGGGACCTGGATGGCCGGAAGGAGATCAGAGATCCCCGTCCGGGCCGTTTTCCCCGTCCTGCCCGGAATCCTGCGGGTCGTCGGACGGGGACCTGTAATAGTCGTCCGGCGCGTCGATCTCGTCCACCGGCGTATTCATATACTGATGGAAATCATAACCGGATACGAAGTTATAGAATACGGCCGCCGCGCTCTTCATATAGGCCGTCAGCCACAGGATCAGCGGAAGCGCCACGACCTCGCCTAAAACGGACCACCAGCGCAGCTGGTATTCGATATCGTATACAAAGTTGTCCAGATCGGTCATCATGACCGTGTAGTCCGTACCCGACAGGATCTCGTTCAGCTGGTCCGCCAGCTGCGACGGGCCCATGACCAGGATCCCGATCCCGTCGAAGATCACGAAGATCAGGAAGATCAGCAGGATCCAGCCGATAAACGAGACCCGCAGCCAGAACAGCTTCGACTGGTTTTTCTTCATCATCGTCCTGCTGCGGCGGATGCAGTCCATACTTTTCCGCTCCGGGTCCTCCACCAGCGCGAAGGGCGCCATGTCGTACCGGATGGCCAGGAAAATGCAGAGGATCAGAGCCGCCACATAGACCAGGCCGCAGATCACATACAGGATCACCGCGAGCACCAGGGGCGCCATGGCGGCCAGGGTCATCAGGATGCTGGTCACGATCGAGGCGATGATGAAGACCAGCAGGGTCCACAGGAAAATGAAGATCAGCGTCAGGATCTCGACTCCCAGGGAACGGCCCGTAAAGCTGAAGCCCTCAAACAGTCCGGATATGCCGGTGGATTCGCCGCGGGTCAGCCGAAGCGCATAGTTGGCAAATCCGATGGCGAGCACCATGGAAAACAGGTAGAGAAGGATTATGGCGAAGGTCGCCACGACGCCGCTGAAAAATCCGCCGCCGTAAGACAGCATGTCAAACAGATATTCCACGCCCGTCGTCAGCAGCACATAGACCAGCACCACCAGCATGAAATGCGGAACGCTGACGCGCAGCGCTTTTTTCGCCTGCTTTTTTATGGTTTTCCGATCGTATATGAAAACCACGTCCTTTCGCCGGAAAGATTCTTTCTACCGTCGTCCGCCGCCGAAGCCGCCGCCTGAACGGCCGCCTCCGAAACCGCCGCCGGAGCGGCCGCCGCCGAAGGAGCCGCCACCCGTGCGGGTGCCGCCGAAGCCCCCGCCTGAACGGCCGCCGCCGAAGGAACCGCCGCCCGTCCGGGTCCCGCCTGTGCGGGTGCCGCCCGCACCGCCTCCCGGCCTTGCGCCGCCCATGCCGCCGCCCGGGCGTCCGGGTCCCGCGCCGCCGCCGGGTCTGGGACCGCCCATGCCGCCCCGCGGGGGCGGTCTGTGCCGGAGATTACCCGGATGCGTGCGGAACCATCTCCGCCCGAAAATAAACGGGGTATACAAAAGTCCGGGCATGACGACCACCCGCCGGCGGAACCGGCTGTACCGCATGGCGTCGATGACCACCACCACCAGGATCAGAAGCACGATGACGCTCAGGAACGTGGAGAAGCCGGAGCGCCGGTATACGGGCTCGTCGCGGAAACTGTCATGATCCCATCCCGACGAATAGGAATAATACGATGAACTGTAGGAAGTATGGGACAGCGCCCGCTGGCCCTCGCTGGATCCGTACCAGTCGGCCAGCGCGTCGATCACGGACTCGGCGCCCGCGCCGTACTCCCCGTTCTTGAAATCAACTTCCAGATATTTCTGGGCATACTGATACGCCGTATCATCGTCAAAGCTGTCCAGCAGGTCGTATCCCTGAAGCAGGCAGTAGTCGTCATCGCCGATATCCATGACCAGGAGGAAGTCGTATCCGCCGAGGCCCCACGTATCTCCCAGATCGACGCTGAAGTCGCTGATGTCCCAGTGCTTCAGGGAGGAAACCGTGGCCACCGCCACATGCACCCCGTAGTCCTGCGTCAGCTCGTCGTTTTTCTCCTCCAGATACTGCAGCGTGTCCGAATACAGGACACCGGCGCCGTCATAGGTCCAGTGCCCCGTACTGACGTTGGGGATCGCCGTGGGCGCTTTCACATAGCCGTAGATCGCCATGGCGATCACGATGATGACCGTTATCGTAATAGCGACTGCCCGGTTTTTAAAAAACTTCACGGCTTAACCCCCCAACGTCTCAGTTTCCAGGATATCTGCACATCAGTCGTGCAGTTCCATCAGTTTCTGTTTCAGTTCGCCCTCGATGCGGCCCAGTTCCGCTTCGGCCTCTTTGCGCTTCTCGGCACCTTCGCGCTGGATCTGCATGACATCGTCCAGCGTGGAGATCAGCTCCTCGTTGGTATGCTGCAGCGTCTCGATATCCACCACGGACCGCTCGGCCTCCTTGGCCGTCTCCGTGGTGCCCACCTTCAGGACCTCCGCGTTCTTCTTCAGCAGCTCGTTGGTCATGTTGGTGACCTCGCTCTGCGCCTGCGTGGCTTTTCTGGAGTTCTCCAGGCCCATGGCCAGGACCATCTGGCTCTTCCACAGCGGGATCGTGTTGACCAGGGAGGACTGGATCTTCTCCAGCATCAGCGCATCGTTGTTCTGGATCAGGCGGGTCTGGGGACCCATCTGGATGGAGACCATCCGGGTCAGCTCCAGATCGTGGAGCTTCTTATCGAAGCGGTCGCACTGGCTGGTCAGGTCATTGTAGGCCTGAACGTCCTCCTGCGCGCCGGTCTCTTCCGCCTTCTTGCGTGCCTCCTCCAGTTCCCCGGCGCGCACCTCGTCCAGGCGGCGCTTGCCGGCCAGGATATACATGGTCAGTTCCTTATAGTACTTGGTGTTCAGGTCGTACATCTCGTCCAGCATGGCGATGTCCTTCATCAGGGACACCTGGTACCCCTCCAGGGTATTCGTGATCTCGTCCACGTTGGCCTCCGCCTTGGCGTAGGAAGCTTTCAGGGATTCCAGCTGGTTTTTCTTCTTCTGGAAGAAACCCTTGGCGCCCTTCTTGGTCTCGCCGTCAAAGCCCTTCAGCTCCACCACCAGTTTGGACAGTGCGTCTCCCACCTCGCCCAGATCTTTCGTGCGGACGTTGTCCAGGGCTTTCTCGCTGAATTCCGAGATATTCTTCTGCGCCTCGGATCCGTACTGCATCACCATATTCGTATCCGTGATGTCGATCTGCTTGGAGAAATCCTCCACCATTTTGCGCTCTTCATCGGACAGCTGGCTCTCGTCCAGGGCCGGCGCCTCGGCCTCCTGCTTGCCCAGATCCGGCGTCTGCGCGGCGACGGCCGCGATGGCTTCCGCCGAGGGGGCCTCCGCCGGCTCCTCCGGGACCTGGACCGGCTCCGCGTCCTTCTCCGGGTCCAGGGTCAGGTGCGGGGTCAGATCTACTGCTTCTGCTTCATTTGAATCCATATTTACTCCTCTCCTTCCTTGTTGTTATCTTCGTTGTTTGCTTCGTTAACTTCACTGCTGTCTTTCTGATCGTTCTGAACATTCTGATCGTTCTG
>JAJQAH010000049.1:6802-10392 GCA_021203885.1 Oscillospiraceae bacterium
TTCTGATCGTTCTGAACATTCTGATCGTTCTGATCATGCGGCATCTGCATGCCGCCCAGGCCTTCCCGGGCCAGCATCTGCTCCATGACCTTAATATCCGTCGAAATATCCAGCGCCTCGGCGCCGAACAGGGCGTCCAGCTGTTTGTCGAAAGCCTGGACGATCGTCCCCAGCATGTCCGCCACCCGTTCCTTCGTGGCGCTGATGTTTTCCCCTTCGACGCCCACCGTGTCCATGCGGTCGTAGGCGTTCAGGATCTTCAGGGTGGTCGGCAGATAGTAGTTCATGAACCGGCGGATCTGCGGCAGTTTCTTCGGATCCTCCACCACCTGCTCGATGATCTTTTTCGTGGTGCTCTCCAGGTGGTTGATCTGCGCGGAGATGGTCGGGTCCTGGATGCTGTCGTTCAGGCGGTTCATCTCGCTGACCGCCCGGTCCCGCTCCTTGATCAGCTCGTCGATTTCCGGATTTCCGGTCGACTCCGCCTCATCCGGTTTCTTCTCTTCCTTCTTTTCCGTCTGCTCCTCGGTCTTCGTCCCTTCCGGATCCGGGATCTCATAGGTCTTGTCCGGCCAGATCAGCCTGGCGATGAAATAGATCGCGAACGAGGCCGCGACCGCTATGATGTACTGGAGGGCCGTGTGCAGCGGGAAAAACAGACCCCATACCAGCCACAGCAGTGCTATGGCGTAGATGGGTATGACCGATCTTTTTGTGATCTTCGCCATTTCCCGGACTCCTTTCCGGCGGCCGTGTCCCGGCCTTTTCTCTGCGGAGTTTTCGTGCCTCCGGCCGCCGTTTTTCTCTGCCTTCTATTGTACCCCTGTTTTCCTTCCGGGTCAAGGAAACTTTGACGGTCGCCGGCCCTGACCGGCGTGCTGACGGTCAGGGGCGTCACCTTTCGCGGTCCCTCCAGGTTCGGCCGGCGCGGGCATTGTATATTGGAAGACTTTATGGTAAAATAACTGATAGAAATATTTTCAGCACCAAGCAGTGCGGGCCGCCGTCCCCGGCGGCGGCCGCACCGAAAAGGAGGATCTGCCCGTGGTCAAAATCGCTCCTTCCATCCTGTCCGCCGATTTCTGCATGCTGGACCGGGATCTGAAAGCCATTGAAAGCGCCGACTGGGTCCATGTGGATGTCATGGACGGCATGTTCGTACCGAATATCACGGTGGGCATCCCGGTGGTCCGCTCCCTGCGCGCGCATACGAATATGTTTATGGACGTCCATCTGATGATCGACAAACCGGACCGCTACGTGGAGGACTTCGCGGCCGCCGGCGCCGACCTGCTGTCCGTCCATCTGGAGGCCGCCGGTCCCCCCTACGTCCGCCGGGCCCTGGACCTGATGGGAAGCTGCGGCGTGAAAAAAGGGATCGCGCTGCGGCCCGTCACGAAGGCGGAAGCCGTGGAGCCGTATATCGAAGAGCTGGACCTGGTCCTGGTCATGACCGTGGAGCCCGGCTTCGGCGGTCAGAAATTCATGCCGGAACAGCTGGACACGATCGCCCGGGTCCGGCAGCTGATCGACCGGTACAATCCCGGCTGCCTGCTGGAAGTGGACGGGGGTATCAACCCGGAGACGGCCCGGCAGGTCGTCGACGCCGGCGCTGAGGTGCTGGTGGCCGGCTCGGCCGTCTACGGCAGCGACGATATCCCGGGCGCCATTGCCGCACTGAGGGGAGAGAATTAACATGGAATATTTTCCGCCGGCCCTGGAGGCCCTGATCGAACAGTTCGCGCGGCTGCCCGGCGTCGGGAAAAAGAGCGCGCAGCGTCTGGCCCTCTTCGTTTTGTCCCTGCCGGAGGGGGAGGCTGAGAAGTTCGCCGAAGCCATCGTCAACGCCAGGCAGGTGATCTCCTGCTGCCCGGTCTGCCAGAACTTCTCCGAGGGCGAGGGCCTGTGCCCGATCTGCGGCGACCCCAAGCGGGACGCCTCCACCATCTGCGTGGTGGCGGATCCGAAGGATGTCATCGCCATGGAGCAGGGCCGGGAATACAACGGGGTCTATCACGTGCTCCACGGGGTCATCTCCCCCATGAATCACGTGGGCCCCGATGATCTTGAGATCAAGTCCCTGCTGTCCCGTGTCGAGGAGGGCGGCGTGAACGAAGTCATCATGGCCACCGACCCGGATACCGAGGGGGAGGCCACCGCCATGTACCTGGCCAGGCTGCTCCGTCCCCTCGGCGTGACCGTGACCCGGCTGGCGTACGGGATCCCCATCGGCAGCCATCTGGAGTACGCCGACCAGGCCACCCTGATGCGGGCCCTGGAGGGCCGCCAGGTCCTGTAGAGAGAAAATCGTCAAACGAAGGAGAAATTTTTATGGAACAGCGTCTGTTCAATAACCAGCAGATCCTGGACTGGCTTCAGTATTTCGCCCAGAATACCGACGTGGATCTGGAAAAGGTCAAGCTGCTGGATATCACGGGGAGGAACAAGAACCTGATCCCCACCATCGAGTCCAATCAGCTGGTGCTGGTCTTCACGGAC
The DNA here is from genome assembly GCA_021203885.1 of Oscillospiraceae bacterium. Taxonomy (GTDB): domain Bacteria; phylum Bacillota; class Clostridia; order Oscillospirales; family Oscillospiraceae; genus JAJPXI01. Next base: position 9,302 of record JAJQAH010000049.1, read on the forward strand.
GACAACCGGCCGGACATCTTTTACAAGATGTGGGATGTGGGCCTGGGTGAATGTGAGGTCTGGTACAACGAGGGCTCCGATCCCAGCGGGCCTATCAAGCACGACAAGCTGAAGGACATGATCAACCGGGGCATCAACGCCTCCGCCGGCATGCTGATCTACAACCCGAATGCCCGCACCACGTACAAGATCGGCATGGACAACAGCAATTTCGACAGAGGCTCCTCCAATTACGTCGGCAGCGAGGTCCGGGCCGTTATCCTGAACAAGCTGCATGTGGGCCTGCAGGACACCGTGTGCATCGTCAACGCGGAGACCGTGGCGGTGGAGACCGGCCTGATCGCCAGCGAGGGCACCGTCATCGCCGTGGAGTACGACCGCCGGAACCGGGAGGCCATGGAGGGCGACATCCAGCGGTTCGGCCTGAACAACGTGAATATCATCGACCACGTGGACGATCAGACCATGTCAGCTCAGCCCGTTCCGTCTCTGGCCTTCCTGGTCGCCTCCGCCAGTCTGGAGCAGGAGCTGGAGTGCCTGCTGCGGATCAACCCGGCCATCGAGTTCGTCATCTACACGCTGGATTTCGGCGTTATGGCCAAGCTGCCGGATCTTCTGGACCGTCTGGGCGTGAAGGACGTGGAGGTGGTGCAGATCACCGTCTCCAGGCTGACCGCGAAAAATCTGTTTCAGAGCGAGCCCGCCCCCTGGATCATATCCGGAAAGGCGTTGGGTCCGGGGGCGTAATGCCGGACCTTGGAATCACATGGTACGGTACGGCCGGCCTGCTCCTTCAGTATAAGGACGCGGCCATTGCTTTCGATCCCTTCGCCGGCCTTCCTCTCTCCAAAGAGGATGCACAGAGGCGGCGGGAGGCGCTGAAGCCCGTCTATGCGAAAGCTTCCCATGTGTTCATGACCCACGGGCATGTGGATCATATCGCCGATATTCCCTTTTTCTACAAGGATTCCTCCGCCCTGGTCTACGGCACGTTCCTGCCCTGCCGCACGCTGGCGGACGGGGGATTTCCAAATGACCGCCTGCGCATCATCGCGCCCGGCTGGCAGGGCCGGGCCGGTCCCTTTCTGGTC
>JAJQAH010000049.1:10492-27414 GCA_021203885.1 Oscillospiraceae bacterium
CAGGTCGAGGATAAGATCCCCCCTGTGGAGCAGCTGTACGATCTTGCCGAGCTTTTTAAGATCTTCGGCGACACGACCCGGATCCGGATCCTGTATCTGCTGTTCCAGTCGGAGATGTGCGTCTGCGACATCGCGCATCTTCTCGGCATGACTCAGTCGGCGATCTCCCACCAGCTGCGGGTGCTGAAGCAGAACAAACTGGTATCCTCCCGGCGGGAGGGAAAAGCGGTGTTCTATTCCTTAGCGGACGACCATGTGCGCACGATCATCAGCCAGGGCATGGAACACGTCACCGAATGACGGAGGGCCTGAGATGGCAGAGATTGATCTGAACGATCCGCTGGAAGTGCAAAGTGCCGGCTTTCACGCGCTGCGGGAAGCACTGGGTCCAGCGGGAGCCGTAAGATTCCTCCAGTTGTACACTTCCGGGCGCGGAGACTATACAAAAGAGCGGCAGTCGGAGCCGGATGCAGACCCGGACGAGGTCATCGCTGCACTGAAGGAATACAGGGAAAAGAAACAACAAATCTGAAAAAGATGCTGGCGGAAAGCTCCGCTTTCCGCCAAAAAACGCCGGAACCGGCGGGCTGATCGTCCCGCCGGCTCCGGCGCTCTTTTTTGCTGTCTTATTAAACCAGTTCGATGTATGCCATCTCCGCGCCGTCCCCGCGGCGCGGCCCGATCCGGACGATCCGGGTATACCCGCCGTTCCGGTCCGCATATTTCGGCCCGATCTCATGGAAGAGCTTCTTGGTCACGTCCTCCTTGGTGATAAAGCCCATCGCCTTGCGGTAAGAGGCCAGATCGTTTTTCTTCGCCAGGGTGATCATATGCTCGGCCAGCGGCGCCACTTCCTTGGCGCGCGTCACGGTGGTCCTGATCCGCCCTTTTTCCAGCAGAAAAGTCACCATGGCTCTCAGCATCGCTTTCCGGGAAGCCGTGGGCCTGCCCAGCTTTCGGTTCGTTGACATTTCTTTCACTCCTTCTGACCGGGGCCCGGCATATACGCCGCGGCCTTGGAAACCGCCGGTCTTTTTTCCTTGTTTCTCAATACGGGGATCCCGGATCACACACCGGAATCGTTTGAGTCATGCAGGGACAGCCCCATCATCGCCAGTTTGTTGATAACTTCCTCCAGGCTCTTGTGTCCCAGGTTCCGGACTTTCATCATTTCCTCTTCCGTCTTGGAGATCAGGTCCTCCACCGTGTTGATGTTGGCTCTCTTCAGGCAGTTGAAAGACCGGACGGACAGGTCCAGTTCCTCGATCGTCATCTCGAGCACCTTGTCCTGCTGCGTCTCCGCTTTCTCGACCACGGTGGATGTGGAACCCATGGATTCCGACAGATCGGTAAACAGCACGAAATGATCCATCAGGATCCGGGCCGCCAGGCCCACCGCATCCCGCGCGGAAATGGTGCCGTTGGTCCATACTTCCAGAGTCAGCCGGTCGTAGTCGGTCAGGTCGCCGACACGGGTGTTCTCCACCGTGTAATTCACTCTCTTGATCGGTGTATAGACGGAATCCACCGGGATCACGCCTATGATCGTTCTGGGGGTCTTATTCCTCTCCGCGGTCACATAGCCGCGTCCGTGGGAAAACGTCAGTTCCATGTTCAGGCTGGCGTCCGGGCCCAGCGTGGCGATGTGGTGCTCCGGATTCAGGATCTCCACTTCGCCGTCCACCTTGATGTCGCCGGCCGTCACTTCTCCTTCGCCCGTCATCTCGATGCAGACGGTCTTTGCCTCTTCACAGTCCAGTTTCGCAATGATTCCCTTCACATTCAGGACGATCTCCGTCACGTCCTCCTTCACCCCGGGGATCGTGGAGAATTCATGCTGAACGCCCGCGATCTTAATGGAGGTCACCGCCGTGCCGGGCAGTGAGGACAGGAGGATCCGACGCAGGGAATTGCCAAGTGTGGTACCGTACCCTCTTTCGAGAGGTTCCACGATATATTTGCCATAGGATTCGTCTTCGGGGTTTTCCACGCATTCTATATTCGGCTTCTCAATTTCAATCAGCTTTTCAACATCAATCATCTATGCAATACCCTCCTTGTTTGCTCTCTCGGGACCGCCCGCGGTCCCGGCCGGTCCGGCCCGTCCGGCAAAAAGCCCGGATAAGCGGGAGCGGCTTTATATGTAAAACGGATGCTTGAGGGTTTTTTCCCCTTACTTGGAGTACAGCTCGACTATCAGAGTCTCCTCAACGGGCACGTCCACGTCTTCGCGGACCGGCAGCCGGGTGATCTTGCCCTCCGGTGCGCCCTGCGCCCGCTCCATCCAGTCGGGCAGGAGCACCTTCGCCGCGTTTTCTCCCGTCAGTTCCTTAAAGATCGCGTTGGAACGGCTGGATTCCTTAATGGCGATGACGTCCCCGGCCTTGACCAGGTAGGACGGAATGTTGACTTTCTTCCCGTTGACGGTAAAGTGGCTGTGATTCACAAGCTGACGCGCCTGCCTGCGCGTCTTGGCGAATCCCATACGGAAAACCACGTTATCCAGGCGGCGTTCCACCAGGATCAGCAGGTTTTCGCCTGTCTTCCCGGGCATGCGGGTCGCTTTCTCATAGTACATATGGAACTGCTTCTCCAGAATCCCATATACGAATTTGACTTTCTGCTTTTCGGCCAGCTGCAGAGCGTACTCACTCTTTTTGCTGCGGCGCATGGGACCGGGATGCCGGATGGACTCGCTCTTGCTCTTTCCCGTATATCCCATAACGGCGGGGGAGATCCCCAGGGCACGGCAGCGCTTCACAACGGGCTGCATGTTCTTAGCCATATTCCACTCTCCTTCTTCTTATACGCGGCGGCGCTTGGGCGGGCGGCAGCCGTTATGGGGGATCGGCGTGACGTCCTTGATCATGGTCACTTCCAGGCCCACGGCCTGCAGTGCCCGGATGGCGGCCTCGCGTCCGGCGCCGGGTCCCTTTACGTAGACTTCCACGGTCTTCATGCCCTGCTCCATGGCGGCCTGCGCGGCCTGCTCCGCGGCGGACTGGGCCGCGAAAGGCGTGGATTTACGGGATCCGTGGAACCCGATGCTGCCGGCGGAAGCCCAGGTGATCGCGTTGCCGCCCATGTCGGTAAAGGTGACCATGGTATTGTTGAAGGAAGAACGGATATGCACCTGGCCCCGCTCCACGTTTTTGCGTTCACGGCGCCTGCGCACGGTCTTTTTCTTTGTTCCGGCCATTTGATCGATTCCTCCTTACTTCTTCTTATTCGCGACGGTACGCTTGGGTCCCTTGCGGGTCCGGGCGTTCGTCTTCGAACGCTGTCCGCGGACGGGCAGCCCCTTGCGGTGGCGGATCCCGCGGTAACAGCCGATCTCCACCAGCCGTTTGATGTTCAGATCCACTTCCTGGCGCAGCTCGCCTTCCACGGTGTAATTGGCGTCGATGTACTGACGCAGCGCGTTCTCTTCCTCGTCGGTCAGGTCCTTGACCCGGGTATCCGGATTGACTCCGGTGGCCTGCAGGATCTTATCGGCGCTGGAACGTCCGATGCCGCGAATATAGGTCAGACCGATCTCCACCCGTTTGTCCTTCGGCAGGTCAACGCCTGCAATTCGTGCCATACAATGCCCCTCCTTTATCCCTGTCTCTGTTTATGCTTCGGATTTTCACAGATTACCATTACTTTTCCCTTGCGCTTGATGACTTTGCATTTTTCGCACATGGGTTTTACAGACGGTCTGACTTTCATGATCGTACCTCCCTGATCCCGTCGTATTTCATTTCGTTCTCCATGTGATCCGGCCCCTGGTCAGATCATAGGGAGACATCTGGAGCGTTACTTTGTCACCGGGCAGGATACGGATAAAATTCATCCGCAGCTTTCCGGAAATATGAGCCTGAACGATATGTCCGTTTCCGATATCCACCTGGAAGGTCGTGTTTGGAAGCGCCTCCACGACGACTCCTTCCAGCTCGATCACGTCATCCTTTGACACCGGTGTCTTCCCTCCTTTGCTGTTCATCGATCGCATCACGAAACTCAGCCAATGCTTTCCGCAGTTCACCGTCGCCTACCGGTTCGCCCGCCCGCAGGCGGCGCAGCACCGAATGCTCGAAAGTCCCCGCCGGACGCACATGCCGGCAGTTCTTTCTCTTGGGTGACCCTATCCTTCGCTGCTTACCGTTGGCCAGCCACAGCACGTCATCCTGAACATCCACGATGCAGAACAGCCGTCCCTTGTCGTGCCCGGCCAGGGAACGAACGACATCTCCCCTTTTCAGATCCATGGGGAACTCTCCTCCTCCTGACACCGCGTCAGGATCTCCGGATCGCCGTCCGTTATCAGAATACTGTTTTCATAATGCGCCGACAGGGAACCATCGGCGGTCTTAGCCGTCCATCCGTCCGGCATGACCTTGATCTTCCATCCGCCCACGTTGATCATGGGCTCCACCGCCAGGACCATACCGGCGTCCAGCCGGGGCCCGTGGCCCGCATGTCCGTAATTCGGCACTTCGGGTGCCTCGTGGAGATGCCGCCCGACTCCGTGTCCCACGTAATCCCGGACGATGGAATATCCGGCGGCCTCGGCGTAGACCTGGATCGCGTGGGAGATATCGGACACTCTCCCGCCGGCTCTGGCGTGCGGCAGGCCCTCGAAGAAGCTCTGCCTCGTCACCTCGATCAGCCGCCGCGCCTCGTCGCTGACCTGGCCGCAGGGGAACGTGGCCGCGCAGTCCCCGTGAAAGCCGTTCAGATGGGCCCCCACGTCCACGCTGACGATATCGCCCTCTTTAAGCACCCGTTTCTCGTCCGGGATGCCGTGGATGATCTCGTCGTTTACGGAGATGCAGATGGATTTCGGATATCCGCTGTAGTTCAGAAACGACGGTGTGGCGCCGTTTCCCTCGATAAATTTTCGTACTTCTTCGTCGATTGCCAGGGTGGTGACGCCCGGTTCGACCATCTGTCCGGCCAGGGCTCTGGCCCGCGCCGTCAGCTCTCCGGCTTTGCGCATGCCCTCCTGCTCCCGGTCCGATTTCAGTGCGATCATTTCCATGCCGTCAGATCCCCAGGACCTTATATACTTCCCGGGTCGTGTCTTCGATGGTGTCCTGGTTGGCCACCCGCTTCAGGATCCCCTTGTCCTGATAAAAATCAATCAGGGGCTCCGTCTCGGTGTGGTACACTTCCAGGCGTTTCTGCACGGTCTCGGGCCGGTCGTCTTCCCGCTGCACCAGCGTCTCCCCGCACTTGTCGCAGACGTCCTCCGTCTTGGGCGGGGCGGCTTTCACGTGATAGGTGGCACCGCATGCCGGGCAGGTCCTGCGTCCGGACATCCGGTCCACGATCTCCTGGTCGCCGATGTCGATGGACAGCACGTTGTCGAACCGGATGCCGGCGTCCTCCAGCGCCTGCGCCTGCGCGATGGTGCGGGGCACGCCGTCCAGGATATAGCCGTTCCGGCAGTCGTCCTCCTGCAGCCGTTCCTGCAGGATCCCGATGATCACGTCGTCGGGCACCAGCTTGCCGGCGTCCATATACTCTTTTGCTTTCAGTCCCACCGGGGTCTCGTTCTGGACCGCGGCCCGGAGTATGTTCCCGGTGGAAATGGTCGGAATGTTCAGTTTCTCGCTGATAAATTCGGCCTGCGTCCCCTTGCCCGCGCCGGGGGCGCCCAGAAGGATCAGTTTCATTCCTGTTCCCTCCATTTTAGTCAAGGAATCCTTTGTAGTGGCGCATCAGCATCTGGGATTCCAGCTGATTGACGGTCTCCAGCGCGACGCCCACGACGATGATGACGGAAGTGCCGCCGATGGAGAACTGGCTGATCCCCAGCGCGCTGGTGACGATGATGGGCAGGATCGCGACCACGCCCAGATAGATCGCGCCGAACATGGTGATCTTATTCAGCACCCGTTTCAGGAAATCGGCCGTCGGCTTGCCCGGCCGCAGTCCGGGCACGAAGCCGCCGTTCTTTTTCAGATTGTTGGCCACCTCCACGGGGTTGAACTGGATCGTGGCATAGAAGTAACTGAATCCCACGATCAGCAGGAAATAGATGATACAGTAGATGACGCCCGTGGAGTCAAAGACCGTCATCAGCCAGCCGCCGAAGCCGCCGCTCTCGGTCGTCCACCCGACGAACATACCGATGGTGGCCGGGATCGAGGCGATCGACTGGGCGAAGATGATGGGCAGCACGCCGGACATGTTGACCTTCATGGGTATGTGGGTCGACTGCCCTCCGTACATCTTCCTGCCGACCACCCGCTTGGCGTACTGAACGGGGATCCGTCGTTCCGCGTCGGTGACGAAGACGATCAGCATGATCAGAAGCAGGATGCCGACCAGGATCAGGATCACGGCCCAGATGGGAATGGCACTGTAGCTGCCGATGGCATCCACGCCCATGATGGAGGCCCTTGCGCCGTTCCACAGTGACAGCACCATGGAGGGCACGCGGGAGATGATGCCGGCGAACAGCAGGATCGAGATGCCGTTGCCCACGCCGAACTCGGTGATCTGTTCACCCAGCCACATCATGAACGTGGAGCCCGCCGTGAAGGAGATGATGATCACGATCGCGCCCCAGAGACCGTAGCCTTCCGGTACGTTGATCAGCCCGTAACTTCTGATCAGTGAATAGTACCCGTAACTCTGCAGCAGCGCGATGGCCACCGTGGTATACCGCGTAATGGAGGCGATCTTCTTCCGGCCTTCCTCGCCGCCCTCCTTGGACAGCCTCTCCAGGCCCGGGATCGCCACGGTCAGCAGCTGGATAATGATCGAGGCGTTGATATACGGCTGAATGGACAGGGCGAATACGGTGGCCCGGGCGAATGCGTCGCCGCTCATGACGTTGATCAGGCCGAAGATCGTACCTGATGCGGCGGACAGGGTCGCTTCCAGGGCGTCCCCGTCGATAAAGGGCACCGGGATCGCCGCGCCCAGGCGGAAGATCAGCAGGGCGAAGATGACAAAGATCATCTTCCGCCTCAGGTCATTGACCTTCCAGGCGTTGATAACAGTCCGTATCACTTAGACCACCTCTGCCTTCCCTCCTGCCTGCTCGATTTTTTCCTTTGCGGAGGCAGAAAATGCGGTGGCCTGGACCGTCAGTTTTTTGGTCAGCTCGCCGTTCCCGAGAATTTTCACGCCGTACCTGCACCGGTTCAGGATCCCCTTGTCCAGCAGAGACTCGGCCGTGACGGTATCACCGTCCTCGAAACGGTTCAGTGACGCGATGTTGACGATATCCAGAGGTTTTGCGAAAATATTGTTGAAGCCCCGTTTGGGCAGCCGGCGGGCCAGCGGCATCTGGCCGCCTTCGAATCCCACGCGGGTGCCGCCGCCGGACCGGGCCTTCTGGCCCTTCTGTCCGCGGCCGGCGGTCTTTCCGTTTCCGGATCCGTCGCCGCGTCCCTTCCGGTAGGGCTTCCGGTTCGATCCCGGCGCAGGGGAGAGTTCATTCAGATTCAAAATGCACACCCCCTCACTGTTCCTCGGTCACCGAGAGAAGGTAACCGATCTGAGCGACTTTACCACGGGTCGCCGCATTATCCGGCTGAATTGTCGTATCTCCGATCTTGTGCAGACCCAGGGCTTCGGCAGTCGCCTTATGCTTGGCAATGCGCCCGTTCAGGCTTTTTACCAGCCTGATGTTCAAATTTGCCATGACAGGCCCTCCTTATTACCCTAAGATTTCTTCCTCGCTCTTCCCGCGGGCCTTAGCCACAGATTGAACGCTCTTCATGTTTTTCAGGCCGTCGAAGGTGGCGGCGACCATGTTCTGCGCATTGTGGGAGCGCAGGCATTTGGCCCGGATATCCTGGATCCCGGCCGCCTCCATGACCGCGCGGACCGGTCCGCCGGCGATGATGCCGGTGCCGGGGGCCGCGGGTTTCAGGAGCACCATTCCCGCTCCGAACTTCCCGATGATCTCATGGGGGATCGTGGTGTTATAGGTGGTCACGTCGATCATGTTCTTCTTTGCGTCCTCGATGCCTTTCCGGATCGCCTCGGGGACTTCGGCGGCCTTGCCCGTGCCGTATCCGACCTTGCCCTGCTCGTCGCCCACGACCATCAGTGCCTGGAACTTCATGACCCGGCCGCCTTTCACGGTCTTGGCCACCCGGTTCAGGGCCACCAGTTTCTCGACGTATTCGCTCTGTTCTTTTTCGCGTTCGCGTTTCGCCATAATCTACATCCTCCCGCTCAGAACTGCAGGCCGCCCTCGCGGGCGCCCTCTGCCAAAGCCTGTACCCGTCCGTGGTAGAGATATCCGCCGCGGTCGAATACTACGTTCTCGATTCCTCTGGCCTTGGCCCGCTCGGCCACCGCCTGGCCCACCAGTCTGGCCGCGTCGGTCTTGGTCCCTTCGCAGTCGAAGTCCTTCTCCAGGGAGGACGCGGACGCCAGAGTCGTTCCGCTGACGTCGTCTATGACCTGGGCATAGATGTTGGTCTCGCTGCGGAAGACATTCAGTCTCGGACATTCCGGTGTGCCGGAAATCTTGCCCCGGACGCGTCTGTGGCGTCTCAGGCGCTGATCGTTTCTGCTGCGTTTACGCTTCATGCGGCACACCCCCTTACTTCTTCACGCCGGTCTTGCCCACCTTGCGGCGGATGACCTCGTTCTCGTATTTGATGCCCTTGCCCTTATACGGCTCGGGCGGTTTCTTCTTCCTGACCTCCGCGGCGAACTGGCCGACCTGCTGCTTGTCGCAGCCTTTGATCACGATGTGGTTCGGGTCGGGCACCTCAACGGTGATCCCCTCCGGCGGCTGCACAAAGACCTGATGGGAAAAGCCCAGGTTCATGACCAGCTGGCCGCCCTCCAGCGCCACACGGTAGCCGACGCCGTTCACTTCCAGCGTCTTGGAGAATTCCTCGGTGACGCCCTGCACCATATTGTTCAGAAGGGACCGTGTCAGGCCGTGCAGGGCCCGGTTCTCCTTCAGGTCGTTGGGACGGGTCACCGTGATCGTGTCCCCGTCTTTCGTAATGGTCATGGCCTCGGGAAACTGATGGGTCAGCGTTCCCTTGGGGCCGGTCACCGTTACGATATTTCCGTCTTCAATCTTCACATCCACGCCGGCCGGGAGATTGATGGGCATTCTTCCGATTCTAGACATGCGCTTCTCCCTCCTTACCAGACGAATGCCAGGACTTCGCCGCCGACATGGGCCTTCCGGGCCTGCTTGTCGGTCATGACGCCCTTGGATGTGGACACGATGGCGATCCCCAGTCCCCGCAGGACATAGGGCATATCGTCCGCCCCGGCATACACCCGCAGGCCGGGCTTGGATACCCGGCGCAGGCCGGAAATGACCTTTTCCTTGCCGGGCTGCATATATTTCAGGGTGATCCGGATGATCCCCTGCCTTCCGTCGTTGATCAGCTGAAAGTTCTTGATATACCCCTCGTCCAGCAGGATCTGCGCGATCGACTTCTTCATGTTGGACGCGGGCACATCCACGGAATCATGCTTCGCGCTGTTCGCGTTCCGGATGCGGGTCAGCATATCCGCGATAGGGTCTGTGCTCTGCATATACGTTACCTCCTAGATAGTTTACCGGCTTATCTGAGCCGGTACCGGCAGAAAGGTATCGGAGTTTAGGCGGGCTCCGACCTGTTCCCGTCGTGTCCGGCCGCCTGGGCGGCATACGCCCCGGCCGGACGGTCTTTTCTCAAGCTCGTTACAGCAGAAAGTCCCACACCCCGGGCCGGCGGTATGGATTCACCGTCTTCCGGGCCTGCGGGCACCTTCATCGATTACCAGGACGCCTTGCGGACGCCGGGGATCTGGCCCTTATGCGCCAGTTCCCGGAAGCAGATACGGCACACGCCGTATTTGCGCAGGTACGCATGGGGACGGCCGCAGATCCTGCAGCGGTTATAATGGCGGCTGGAATATTTGGGCTTTCTCTGCTGTTTTACGACTAAAGATTTCTTTGCCATACCGTTACTTCTCCTTACCTGGCGAAGGGTGCGCCGATCATCGTCAGCAGCTCGCGGGCCTCCTCGTCGGTCCGGGCCGTCGTGCAGATGGTCACATCCATTCCGCGAATTTTATCGATCTGATCGTACTCGATCTCCGGGAAGATCAGCTGTTCCTTGATCCCGAGGGAATAATTTCCCCTGCCGTCGAAGGAATTCGGACTGATCCCGCGGAAGTCACGCACACGGGGAAGCGCCACGTTCAGCAGCCGGTCCAGGAACTCCCACATCCGGTCCCTGCGCAGGGTGACCTTGGCGCCGATCGGCATCCCCTCACGGAGCTTGAAGTTCGCCACGGACTTCTTGGCCCTGGTGATCACCGGTTTCTGACCGGTGATGGTCGCCAGATCGTTCGTCACGGATTCCAGGATCTTGGAATTGTCCCTGGCCTCGCCGCAGCCGCAGTTGACCACGATCTTCTCGATGTTCGGGATCTGCATGACCGACTTATAGGAAAATTTCTCCATCAGAGCAGGAGCCACTTCTTCCTGATACTTCTTTTTTAAATTCGGAGTATCCATCCATTCTCCTCCTCTCTCAGATCTCCGCGCCGCACTTTTTGCAGACGCGGACCTTTTTCCCGTCGTCCGTCAATTTGTGGGCGGTCCGGGTGGGCTGGTCGCACTTGGGGCAGACCCGCATGACCTTGCTGGCGTACAGGGGCGCCTCCTTGGGAAGGATGCCTCCCTCTTCGCCCTGCTTGCGGGGCTTCGTGTGGCGCACGACCATATTGAGCTTTTCCACCACGACTTTCCCCTCTTCGGGCATGACGGAGATCACTTTGCCCCTTTTCCCCCTGTCCTTGCCGGACAGGATGACGACCGTGTCGTTCTTTTTGATGTTCATCTTTTTTACGTTATTCATGATGCGCACTCACCCTTACAGAACTTCGGGGGCCAGCGAGAGGATCTTCATATAGTCCTTCTCGCGGAGCTCCCTGGCCACGGGCCCGAAAATACGCGTTCCCCTGGGGTTCTTGTCCTCTCTGATCAGCACGGCGGCGTTCTCGTCGAACCGGAGATAGCTTCCGTCGCTGCGGCGGACGCCCCGGACGGTGCGCACGATGACCGCGCGGACGACCTCGCCTTTCTTGACGGTCCCGCCGGGCTGGGCTTTCCGTACGGAGGCCACGACAACGTCGCCGATGTTCCCGTACCTGCGCCGGGAGCCGCCGAGGACGCGTATGCACTTGATCTCTTTTGCGCCGGTATTGTCGGCTACCTTTAAATAGGTTTCAGGCTGAACCATGTCAGCGCCTCCTTACTTTGCCTTTTCGATGACCTCGACCACGCGCCAGTGCTTGTTCTTGGAAAGGGGACGCGTTTCCATGACACGGACGCGGTCGCCCACTCTGCAGCTGTTGTCCTCGTCGTGGACGTAGAGTTTAGAGGTCCTTTTTACGATCTTTTTATACAGCGGGTGGGCCACACGGTCCTGTATGGCCACCACGACGGTTTTGTCCATTTTATCGGAAACGACCAGACCGACTCTGGTCTTGCGGGCGGAAGTCCTGTCTTCCATAATCAGCCTCCTTCACGCTCTGCGAGCTGCTGCTCGCGCAGGACGGTTTTGACCCTTGCGATGTCTTTCTTGACCTGCGCGATCCGAATGGGATTTTCCAGCTGATTGGTGGCGTGCTGAAGACGCAGATTAAACAGGTCCTTCTTCAGATCCATAACTTTCTTTTCCAGCTCCTCATTGGAAAGGTTCCGGACTTCGCTTGCCTTCATTCTGCTTCACCATCCTCCTCTTCCTTCTCGCGGGCGATGATTTTACACTTGACCGGCAGCTTGTGGCTGGCAAGGCGCAGCGCCTCGCGGGCCACATCCTCGGGCACCCCGGCGATCTCGAACATGACACGGCCGGGCTTGACCACGGCGACCCAGTACTCCGGCGAGCCTTTGCCTTTGCCCATGCGGGTCTCGGCCGGTTTCGCGGTGACGGGCTTGTCCGGGAAGATCTTGATCCATACCTTGCCTCCGCGCTTGGTATGACGGGTCATGGCCACACGGGCGGCCTCGATCTGGTTGGATGTGATCCAGCTGGGCTCCAGGGCCTGGAGCCCGAAATCGCCGTACACGACCTTATTCCCGCGGGTGGCTTTGCCTTTCATGCGTCCGCGGTGCTGACGGCGATATTTGACTCTTTTGGGCATCAGCATTTACTTCGCTCCTCCTTCCTTGGGAGCGGCGGGTCTGGGAGCCTGCTGGCTTCTGTCCCCGCCCTGGGAACGGGGTCCGCCGCCGGAACGACTGCCTGCGTTGTTATTATTATTGTTGTTGTTATAATTGCGGTTGCGGTTTCCTCCGCGCCGGTCGCCGTTTCCGCGCCGGTCTCCGCCGCCGCGGCGGCGCTGGTCCCGCTCCCTGTAATTCTTCGTGTCCAGGGTCCGCGGGGTGGTCCGCAGGGTCTGGGTCAGGATTTCGCCTTTGTAGATCCATACCTTGACGCCGATCCGGCCGTAGGTGGTGCCCGCTTCGGCGAGGCCGTAATCGATATCGGCCCGCAGGGTCTGCAGGGGGATCGTGCCGTCGTGGTAATGCTCCACCCGGGCGATCTCCGCGCCGTTCAGCCGGCCGGCGACCTGGATCTTGATGCCCAGCGCGCCGCCGCGCATGGCTCTGCCCATGGCGTTCTTGATGGCACGGCGGAAGGCGACCCGCTTCTCCAGCTGCTGCGCGATGCTCTCGGCCACCAGCTGCGCGTCCAGATCCGGATTGCGGACCTCCACGATGTTCAGCGACACCTTCTTGCCAAGCCTGTTCTCCAGATCCTTGCGCAGGGCCTCGATGGCCTCCCCGCCCTTGCCGATGGCGATGCCGGGCCTGGCGCAGTGCAGGTAAATGGTGACCTTGTCCGGCGTGCGCTCGATCTCGATTCTGGGCACGCCGGCGGCGTATAATTTATTTTTCAGGTACTTGCGCAGGTTGTAGTCCTCGACGATCAGGTCGGGCACTTTGTCACTGCGGGCATACCAGCGGGAGTCCCAGTCCATGATGACTCCCACGCGAAAACCATGCGGATTGACTTTCTGTCCCATATCTCTTCTCCTCCCTTACGGCTCTTCCCGCTCCTGCAGGACGATGGTGACGTGCGACGTCCGCTTGTTGATGCGGAACGCGCGTCCGTGCGCTCGGGGCCGGATCCGTTTGATAATGGGACCGCCGTTGGCGTAGGTCTCGGAAACATACAGCCTGTCCGGATCCATCTGATGATTGTTCTCCGCGTTGGCGGCCGCGCTCTGGAGCAGCTTGTACAGCGGCTCGCTGGCGGCCTTCGGCGTATTTTTCAGGATCGCGGAGGCCTCGTTTACGTCCTTTCCCCTGATCAGGTCGCAGACGATATTGACCTTGCGGGGAGAAATACGAAGGTGGTTCAGCTGTGCTCTCGCTTCCATATCTCTTCCCCCTTACTTCTTGGTCTTGCTTCCCGCGTGGCCGCGGAAGGTGCGGGTCGGGGCGAACTCGCCCAGCTTGTGTCCCACCATATCTTCCGTGATGTACACGGGCACGTGCTTGCGGCCGTCATGGACGGCGAATGTATGCCCGACGAAGGCGGGATAGATGGTGGACGCCCGGCTCCAGGTCTTCAGGACCTTCTTCTCGCCGGTCTGATTCATCTCTTCCACCCGTTTCAGCAATTCAGGAGCGCAAAACGGTCCTTTTTTTACACTGCGAGACATAGTTTTACAACCTCCCTACTTCTTGTGCCGGTGCCGGACGATGTATTTCTCGGTCGGGTTCTTCTTCCTGCGGGTCTTCTTGCCCAGTGTCTTCTTGCCCCAGGGGCTCATCGGGCTTGGGCGGCCGATCGGGGCCTTGCCTTCGCCGCCGCCGTGGGGATGGTCGTTCGGGTTCATGACGGAGCCGCGGACCGTGGGACGGAAGCCCATGTGGCGCTTCCGGCCGGCTTTGCCGATGTTGATGATATCGTGGTCCGTGTTCCCCACCTGTCCGATCGTGGCCTTGCACTCCGTGCGGACCAGGCGCACCTCTCCGGACGGAAGACGCACATGCGCCATTTTTCCTTCCTTGGCCATCAGCTGCGCGGCGGTGCCGGCGGCCCGGACCAGCTGGGCGCCTTTCCCCGGCTGAAGTTCCACGCAGTGGATGATCTCGCCTACGGGGATGTTGGCGATCGGCAGGCAGTTGCCCGGAAGGATATCGGCGTCCGGGCCTGTCGTGACCGTGCTGCCGGCCTTCAGACCGACGGGAGCCAGGATATAACGGCGCTCGCCGTCTTCGTATTCCAGCAGGGCGATGTTGGCGGACCGGTTCGGATCGTACTGAAGATTCAGCACCGTGGCCGAGCCCTCTTTGTCTCTCTTAAAGTCGATAATGCGGTATTTGCGCTTGTTGCCGCCGCCGCGGTGCCGGACCGTGATATGCCCGTAACTGTTCCTGCCGGCGTGCTTCTGCAGAGGCTCGAGAAGGCTGCGCTCCGGCTCCGCCTTCTTGTCGATCTCGTCAAACGCGCTGACCGTCATATGGCGGCGGGAGGGCGTCGTGGGCCTGTATGATTTAATAGCCATAACTCACATTCCCTCCTCAGCCCATACTCTCGAAGAGCTCGATGGCCTTGGAATCCTCCGTCAGGGTGACCATCGCTTTCTTGATCGCCGGGCGGCGTCCCTCGGGGTACCGGCCCTGTCTCTTCTTCTTGCCGTATACATTCATGGTATTGACTTTGCTTACCTTGACATCGAAGATCTCTTCCACGGCCTTTTTGATCTCGATCTTATTGGCGTTCTTGTCCACCTGGAAGGTGTACCGCTTAAACTCGGCCTGCTCCATGCTCTGTTCGGTGATGATCGGCTTGATGATAATGTCGTAAGCTGACTTCATGCGAACACCTCCTCGATAATGGCCAGGGCGGACTTGTCGACCACCAGCTGATTGGCATTGACGATGTCATACACACTCAGGATCCTGGCGGTCGTCGTCATGACGCCCGGAATGTTCCTGGCGGACTTGATGACGTTCTCGTTGACTTCCGGCGTGATCAGGACGGCTTTCTGCACGCCAACCGCGTCCAGGAATGTCTTCATGGACTTGGTCTTGATCTCCGGCAGTTCCAGACTGTCCACCACCGTGATGTTTCCCTCGGCGGCTTTGGCGGACAGCGCGGACTTCAGTGCCAGGCGGCGGACCTTCCGGTTCAGCCTGTAGCTGTAATCCCGGGGCTTGGGCGCAAATACGACGCCGCCGTGCGTCCACTGGGGTGCCCGGATGGAACCCTGACGGGCACGGCCGGTGCCCTTCTGGCGCCACGGCTTTCTGCCGCCGCCTCTGACCTCGCTGCGGGTCAGAGCGCTCTGCGTCCCCTGACGGCGGTTGGCCAGGTGATTGACCACCGCGGCATGGACAACGGCCTCGTTGGGCTCGATCCCGAAAACGGCTTCGGAGAGTTCGATCTCGCCGACCTGCTGGCCTGTCATATCCACAACATTTGCCTTAGGCATGATCTATGCACTCCTTTCCTTATTTCGAGCGGGCCGAAGCCTTCTGCGGGTTGACACGGGCGGAAGCCTTCTGCGGATTCACGCTGGCTGCCGCGCCCTGTCCCTTCTCAAAGATGGTCTTGACCGTCGATCTGACTTCCACGATCCCGCCTTTGGGGCCCGGAACGGCGCCCCGCACCGCGATCAGATTCAGATCGGGGTCCACTTTCACCACGTCCAGGTTCAGAACGGTGACCCGTTCGTTGCCCATCTGGCCGGCTCCGATATGTCCTTTAAAAATCCGGCTGGGATCTGCGCTGGATCCCATGGATCCGGCGTGTCTGTGCACGGGCCCGGTGCCGTGGGTCTCCTTCAGGCGGTGGGCGCCGCAGCGCTTGACCGGTCCCTGAAATCCGTGGCCCTTGCTGATCCCGGATACGTCCACGTGGTCGCCTTCCGTAAACACTTCTGCCCGGATCTCGTCGCCCACGTTCATCTCACTGGTGTCGTCCAGTTTGAATTCCCTTAATACCTTTTTGCAGATACCGTCCCCGGCCTTCTTCATATGGCCGAGCTCGGGCTTGGTCAGTTTGCGTTCCGGAACATCCAAAAAGCCCAGCTGAACGGCCTCGTAACCGTCCTTTTCCTCGGTCTTTTTCTGCACCACGGTGCAGGGTCCGGCCTCGATCAGGGTGACAGGGATCACCCGTCCCGACTCTTCAAAAATCTGACTCATTCCGACTTTTCTGCCGATAATGGCCTTCTCCATGTGATTTCCTCCTTATTGAAGGGGAATCCATCCTGCAATCCGATGTTTCCCCCGGTTATTGGTCGACGCATCCGCACTTTAAAAGGCACGCCGCGCCGACATGACCTTGCCGCCGGAAATCCGGCAGGCTGCGCTGGAACTGATACCAAAAAGATTACAGTTTGATCTCGATATCCACGCCGGCGGGAAGCTCCAGGCTCATCAGGGCTTCCACGGTCTGCTGGCTGGGATTCAGGATATCGATCAGGCGCTTATGGGTGCGGCGCTCAAACTGTTCTCTGGAATCCTTATATTTATGGACCGCGCGCAGGACCGTTACGATCTCCCTCTTCGTCGGAAGCGGAATGGGACCGGATACGGACGCGCCGGTGCGCTTGGCTGTCTCCACGATCTTTTCAGCGGACTGATCGATCAGCTGATGATCGTAAGCTTTCAGCCGGATACGAATGCTCTCTTTCTGAGCTGCCATGGTTTTTCCTCCTTATATACATACGAAGTGTTTGCTCGCTCCGTACGGTGAAGATTCTATACACGTTTTCGTGCGTATCATTTCATGCCTGGAAAAAAACCGGCATCTAAGCAAGCCGGCCTCCTCCGTTCATGCCGATATACGCGGTGAACAGACTCTTCAGCCGCCCGAATCTCAGCTCGGACATACTCCGCGAAAGTTACCGGTATTACCGCAATCTTCCGCATCATCGCAAGGTACGCCCATGCGGCGCAACTGTTAGGATATCAGAACGGCGAA
>JAJQAH010000002.1 GCA_021203885.1 Oscillospiraceae bacterium
AAACGAAAATAAGACTCAGAAGAGAGCGGTCATGGCCGGCCGCTTTTCTTTTTTAAAAAAATGAAACATTTGTTTGACTTTTTCTCGAAAAGCCGCTATAATCGGGCAATGAGGACCGGAAGAACAGAAACCGGCTGAAGGAAAAAGAAAAAGAGGCTTTGGCGGATGCAGAAGATCAGCCCGAAACAGAGACAGATATATGAGTATATCGATGAATTCAGTCAGCAGCACGGATATTCTCCCTCCGTGCGGGAGATCGCCGCGCATGTCGGGCTGAGTTCGCCTGCCACTGTCCATTTTCACTTAAAGAGCCTCCGGGATGCCGGCCTGATCTCCCAGGAGGAGGGCAAGACCCGGACACTGAAAGTGGTCCGCCCGGAGGGAGAAAAAAACAGGGTGCCGATCCTGCGGGATGATGCGGCGGAGGAAGAACATGCCTCGAATGTCCGCGTTGCGGAAGATTTCCTGACTTTTGACACCCGCGGGGCGGACGGAGAGTTCTTCGCCATGCGGATGGAAGGGGATTCCATGCGGGACGCGGGGATCCTGGCCGGGGATCTGGTCGTGGTGCACCGGCAGGAAGAAGCCGCGGAGGGAGATATGGTGGCCGCGGTGCTGCGGAACAGGACCACCGTCAGGGTCCTGGACCGCAGAGACGGGTGCCTCCTGCTTTGCCCGCGGAACGCAAAATATAAACCGGCGGATCCGGACCAGGCCCGCATCCTGGGCCTGGTGACGGCCGTCGTCCGGCAGTATGACCGGAAGGCAAGATGAGACTCTTTTCCTGGAACGTGAACGGACTGCGCGCCTGCATCGGCAAGGGATTCCTGGACTTTTTCCGGGAAGCGGATCCGGATGTTCTCTGTATTCAGGAGACCAAGCTGCAGCCGGATCAGGTGGAACTGGATCTGCCGGGGTATCAGCTGTACTGGAACAGCGCGGAGAAAAAGGGATACTCTGGCACCGCGATCTTTACCCGGGTCCCCCCGCTGGATGTCCGGTGCGGGATCGGATCCCCGGAACATGACAGAGAGGGCCGGGCCCAGACGGCAGAGTTCCGGGATTTTTTCCTGGTCAACTGCTATACGCCGAACGCGCAGAGGGAACTGGCCAGGCTGGATTACCGCTTAGACTGGGAGGACCGGCTGCTGGGATATCTCGGTCAGCTGGAGAAGAGCAAACCCGTCATCCTGTGCGGAGATTTAAACGTGGCCCATCAGGAGATCGACCTGAAAAATCCGGGACCCAACCGGGGAAATGCGGGATTCTCCGATCAGGAGCGGGAGAAAATGACCCGGCTGCTCGGGTCCGGTTTTGTGGATACATTCCGGCATCTGTATCCGGACACCGAGGGAGCCTATACCTGGTGGTCATATATGTACCGGGCCAGGGAGAGAAACGCCGGATGGCGCATAGACTATTTCATCATCTCCGAGGCACTGCTTCCGCGCTTGGCGGACAGCCGGATCTGGGGGCAGGTGACGGGCAGCGACCACTGTCCGATCGAACTGGAGCTTACGGACGACTGAGCTTAAAAAAACAACGCTTTTTGAGACTGTGATCGCGGCAACGGTGCCCGATTATCGGCAGACAAAGATAGGAGGACCCATGGCAACAACCAAGAGCACAACAAAAAAGAACAGCAAAACCGGCAGTTCACGGGGAAAGCAGACCGGAAGCAGCACAAAAAAGACCGCCGATAAGCCGGACAGGAAGATCGCACGCACCATCGGAGCGGTCGTATGTCTGCTGCTGGCTGTTTTTGCCGCGTTCGGCTATTTTGAGATCCACGCCGTATTTATCGACTTTTTCGTCTCGCTTTTGAAGGGTCTGTTCGGCTACGGATTCTGGCTGGCTCCGCCGGCTCTGCTGGTTGCGGCATGGCTGCTGGCATTTCAGAGAGAGCGCCCGGTGGCGCTCCGGCTGATCTGTGTTCTGCTGTTTCCGCTGGTCTTCGGCGGCATATTCCAGATCATTCTTCTGCCCAGGTTCCCGGCTGTTTCGGCGCTGTGGAGCACGGGCAGAGACATGGCCAGCGGCGGCGTGCTCAGCGGACTTCTGACCATCGGCCTGTCGACCCTGTTCAGCAAGGTGGGGGCCATGATCATTTTTATCGTGGGTATGCTGCTGATGGTGATGGCCATCTGCGAGATCTCCTTCTCGACGATCGCCCAGGCGATCCGTGACCGGGCGGACCGGGAAGCGGATGAGGAGGAGCCGCCGGCGGAGAAGCCCGTGAAAAAGAAAAAGGAACCCGCGCAGGAGAAGAAAGAACCGGCCCGGGAGCCTGACAAAGCACCGGCAAGAAGAGCCAGGGCCGATGAGATCGATATTCCGCTGGACGATCCGCCCGCGCGGCCGGCGGAGCAGGTGGAGAAGAAGTCGTTCTTCAGGAAAGAGACCAAGGTATCATCGCCGGATCAGACGCTGACCGGGCAGGAGACGGAGACCGCCGGGACCGCACCCGAAACGGAGAAGCTGAAACCGGGAGAGGCGGCCCAGGCCGCCGCGGAAGTCAGCGCGGAGATCCAGGAGACCATGAGCCAGGAAACGGGGGATTATAAATACCCGCCCCTCTCCCTTCTGACCTCCGGTACCGGCCAGCAGAAAGGCGCGGCCGAGGAACTGCGGGCGAACCGGGACCGCCTGGAAGACACCATGCATTCCTTCGGGATCGATGCCAGAATAAGCGACGTGACCCGGGGACCGGCGGTCACCCGCTATGAGGTGGAGCTGGACCAGGGCGTGCGGCTGAACAAGCTGACGAACCTGTCCGATGATATCGCGCTGGCTCTCGGCGCTTCCGGTGTGCGGATCGCCCCGATCCCGGATAAAATATCCATGGTTGGGATCGAGGTGCCCAACAAGAAAGTCTCTCTCGTCTGTGCCCGGGATGTCATCGAGACACCAAAATTTCAGAATAACAAATCCAAGGTTGCTTTCGCTCTCGGGAAGGATATCGGCGGGAACGCGATCGTGGGCAATATCGACGAGCTGCCGCATCTGCTGATCGCGGGCACCACGGGGTCCGGCAAGTCGGTGTGCACCCACTCCCTGATCGTCTCCCTGCTGTATAAGGCCACGCCGGAGGAGGTCCGCCTGATCATGGTGGATCCGAAGATGGTGGAACTGGGCGTCTACAACGGGATCCCGCATCTGCTGATCCCCGTCGTGACCGACCCGAAAAAAGCGGCCGGCGCCCTGCAGTGGACGGTGGCCGAGATGATGAAACGGTATCAGGCGTTTTCCCAGGCGGGCGTCCGGGATCTGAAGGCGTATAACGAGTACGCTTCCAGCCAGCCCGACATGGAGAAGATGCCGCAGGTCGTGGTGGTCATCGATGAGCTGGCGGATCTGATGCTGGTGGCCGCCAAAGAGGTGGAAGAGTCGATCTGCCGGGTGGCGCAGATGGGCCGTGCCGCCGGCATCCATCTGGTGATCGCGACCCAGCGGCCCTCGTCCGATGTCATCACCGGCCTGATGAAAGCCAATATTCCGTCCCGGATCGCTTTCGCGGTTGCGTCCGCACTGGAGTCCCGCATTATACTGGATACCATGGGCGCGGAGAAACTGGTGGGACGGGGCGATATGCTCTACGCGCCGCTGGGTGCCGGAAAACCCCTGCGGATTCAGGGCTGCATGATCACGGATCAGGAAGTGGCGGCGGTTGTGGACTTTATCAAGAGCAACGGCGACGCCGATTATGACGATGAGATCATCCACGACATCGAGCTGCGCGCGGCGGAAAAAGAAAAAGGCGCCAAAGGCACGGCCGGCGGAGCCGGCGCGGCCGGTGACGACTATGACGAACTGCTGCCTTCCGCCGTGGAAGTGATCCTGGATGTGGGACAGGCCTCGGTGTCCATGCTCCAGCGGCGGCTGAAACTGGGCTATTCCAGAGCCGCCCGTCTGGTGGACCAGATGGAGGAGCTGGGGATCGTCGGGCCCTTTGAGGGGTCCAAGGCGCGGCAGATCCTGATTACAAAGGAAGACTGGCAGGAGATGCAGTTTAAGCGGGGACTGAACGACACGCCTGCCGACGAGGAACCGGTGCCGGAGGAGTTCCCCTATGAGGAGGACGCGGAGGATCAGGACGAGCCGCCGTTCTAACTCTGCGGATGAAGATCATAGACTGCCGCGGATCAGGATCATGGCGGCGGTCAGCACGATCAGAAAGCCGAAGTTAAAGATGGAGAACAGCCGGATATAGGATCCGGTGTGGCCGGGATTGTCCTTGGTGTACTCCCGGAAGGTGATCAGGCTGGCCAGCGAGGCGATCAGCGTGCCGCAGCCGCCTATGTTGACCCCCAGGAGCAGATCCGCGTAATTGTCGGTAAACTGGCTGAGCAGAATGGATGAAGGCACGTTGGAGATGAACTGGCAGCAGAGTTCCGAGACCAGCAGCGTGCTTTTGCTGAGAAGCCAGCTGAAAAATTCCTGAACGGCGTCGATCCGGGCCAGATTCCCGGAAAAGACAAAAAAGCAGACGAAGGTCAGGAGCAGCGGATAGTCCACCATGGCCAGCGCCTTGCGGTCTGCGAAGAAAAGAACCACCGGGACCACGATCAGGCCCACCCAGAATGGAATGACCCGGAATACGATAATGATCGCCAGCGCAAACAGAGCCAGGTACAGAACGGTGCGGCGTGGATCCAGATGTACGGGCTCGCCCTCCATGACCAGCGGTTCGGATTTGATAAACAGGCAGCACACCGTGATCAGCGCGATGGCGATCAGAAACGGCGGCAGCATGATCGAGACGAATTCCCCGGTGGGGATATTGAATTTGGTGTAAAGATACAGATTCTGCGGGTTCCCGAAGGGAGTCACCATGCCGCCCAGGTTGGCGGCAATGTTCTGCAGGATAAAACAGATCGCCATGTACCGCTTCTTGCTGGTCGTACTCAGCACCAGAAACCCGAGGGGGAGAAAGGTCAGCAGGGCCATGTCGTTGGCGATGAGCATGGAGCCCAGAAAGGTGATATACACCAGGACAAGGATACAGACCCTCGTCGTTTTAAACTGCTCCACCGCGCGCCGGGCCAGCTCGTAGAAAAAATTGATATTTTTCAGAGCGCAGACCACCGCCAGGACACAGAACAGGCAGGTCAGAGTCTTGTAGTCGAAGTACTGGAGATATTCCTCGTCCGGCGGCACGAAGAAAACGGTGATCAGGGCGGCAAAAAAGGCCACTGTCAGGACTACGTTTTTCTTTATAAAGCGCAGGATCATGGCAGAGACCTTCTTTCTGTCTACGGAATTTTCGCGGGGCGCGTTGAGCACATTATAACAACAGAATTTTTTTCTGGCAAGAAAGAAGGCAGTGTATGGTATTTTCCCGATATCCGTCCCCGGTCGGCGTACTGACCCTGACCGCCGACGAGACCGGGCTGACCGGTGTCCGGTTTCCCGGCCGGAAAAATACGGAAGAACTCCGCCGGACCGGAACCGAGGATGAGAATGCGCCTGTTTTGAAGCAGGCTGCACGGTGGCTGGACATCTACTTTTCCGGGCAGGAGCCGGATTTCACACCGCCGCTGCATCTGACCGGCACGCCGTTCCGGCTGTCCGTATGGGAACTTCTCCTGCATATCGGGTACGGGGAGACGACGACATACGGCGCTCTGGCCGCGCAGATCGCGGAGCAGAGAGGCATGCTCAGAATGTCGGCCCGGGCGGTCGGAGGAGCGGTGGGAAGCAACCCCGTCGCAATCATCGTCCCCTGCCACCGGGTGCTGGGCGCAGACGGGAGCCTGACCGGATTCGGCGGCGGACTGCGGAGAAAACTGAAACTGCTGGAGCTGGAGGGACACAACAGCTCGGAATTTTATACAGGAACATATACGATCAGCCCCCTGTCAGGAACGACAGGGGGCTGATCGTCGTATTTCGGGAAAACGTTTGGCTTTTAGAAATCAACCTGCTTTCCGTAATAGATGGCGGTGAACAGTTTCGCCATGTTTTCCGGGTCGATCGGCCGGGGATTGGAACCCGTGCAGGCATCGGCCACGGCGTTTTCGGAGATCTCGGAAAGCTTTTCATTGAATTCCGCTTCCGGAATGCCGAGCTCCTGAAGAGTGGAGGGGATCCCGAACGAGCTGTTAAGCTTCTGGATCTTCTCGCACAAACTGTTGACGCGGGAATACTTGGAAGCACCTTCCAGACCGGCTTTTCTGGAGATGTCCGCGTAGCGGGCCGCCGCCAGAGGATCTCTGGCGTTGTACCGAATCACGTATGGCAGGTAGATCGCGTTGGCCAGACCGTGGGTGATGTGACCCGTGGAAAATGCCGCGCCGGTCTTGTGGGCCATGGAGTGTGTAATGCCCAGCAGTGCGTTGGAAAAGGCCATGCCCGCCAGGCACTGGGCATCATGCATGCTGGCCCGCGAATCCATATTTCCTTCGTAGGAGGCCTGCAGATGGTCAAATACCATCTTAATAGCCATGATGGCCAGAGGATCCGTATAATCGTCATGGGCGGT
>JAJQAH010000039.1 GCA_021203885.1 Oscillospiraceae bacterium
GGAGGCATCATGGAGCGGGAAGATCTGGAGGGCGTTGCGCAGGTTCTGCAGGATACCGATATCATGGTGATTTCCGATGAGATATATGCCGAGCTGACATACGGAAGAAAACATGTTTCCATCGCAAACCTGCCCGGCATGCAGGAACGTACACTGCTTGTCAACGGATTTTCCAAGTGTTATTCCATGACGGGCTGGCGTATGGGTTACCTGTGTGCGCCGGCCCCCGTGATCAAGCAGGCCCTGAAGCTGCACCAGTTCGCTATCATGGCAGCGCCCACCACCAGCCAGTATGCCGCCATAGAGGCTTTGCGTTACGGCGACGATGATATCGAGAAAATGCGTGAAGAATATGACGGCCGGCGCCGGTTCCTGGTAGAAAACCTGCGCCGCATGGGTTTGCCCTGTTTCGAGCCGATGGGCGCTTTTTACGTATTCCCCGATATCAGCGGTTTCGGTCTTTCTTCTGAAGATTTTTGTGAGCGGTTCCTGGAAGAAGAGTCCGTTGCCGTCATCCCGGGTTCCGCATTCGGTCCCGGGGGGGAGGGCTTTGTCCGCTGCTGCTACGCCGCGTCTATGAATGACCTTGCCGAGGCTATGACCCGGCTGGAGCGTTTCCTGGATCATCTTTCTTCTTCGGGCGGAACCGGCCGGTCTGAAGACAATTAATTCATATAATTAAGGAGAAAATACAATGTACGTCGTCTGTTTGGACCTGGAAGGTGTCCTGGTCCCCGAAATCTGGATCGCTTTCGCCGAGGCAACCGGGCTGCCTGAGCTGAAACGGACCACCCGTGATGAGCCGGACTACGATAAACTGATGGCTTACCGGCTGGATATCCTGCATCAGAACGGTCTGGGCTTACAAGAGATCCAGTCTGTCATTTCCGGAATCGATCCGCTGCCGGGAGCCAGGGAGTTCCTGGACCGGCTCCGCAGCGAAACGCAGGTCATTATCATCAGCGATACCTTTGAGCAGTTTGCCAAGCCGCTGATGAAAAAACTCGCCTGGCCGACTCTTTTCTGTAATACCCTGGAGGTGGGGCCGGACGGTATGATCTCCGGCTACCGGATGCGCTGCCCCGAGTCCAAGCTGACCACCGTCCGGGCCCTGCAGAGTGCCGGCTTTGATACCATTGCTTTCGGGGACAGCTACAATGATCTGGCTATGATTCAGGCCAGCAAGGCCGGGTTTCTCTTCAGAAGCACGGAACAGATCAAAGCCGACTATCCGGAGATCCCGGCCTTTGATGAATATGATGATCTGCTCCAGGCCATCCTGTCCTGTCTGGACGAACCGGGGAATCCCATATGAGCCAGGCCTCCGATCTCTTTCAAGATCTTCCGTTCCGGCCTGCCGATATTCTGCTGCCCAAAAACTGTGATATGCATCTGTGGTCTGTGGTGGCCTGCGATCAATACACTTCGCAGCCGGAATACTGGGAAGAGGTGGCCCGTCTGGTCGGCGACAGCCCTTCCACGCTGCATCTGATCCTGCCGGAAAGCCAGCTGGAATCGCCGGATGTGGATCAGGCTGTTGCCAAGATCAATGAAACCATGGCCGCTTATCTGCGGGACGATCTTTTTGACGACTGTCCGGATTCCATGTTCTATGTGGAACGCAGACTGAGCAGCGGCGCGGTGCGCAGGGGCCTGATCGGCATGGTCGATCTGGAGCAGTATGATTACGAGCCCGGTTCCACTTCCCTGATCCGGGCAACGGAGGGCACGGTCCTCTCCCGTATCCCGCCGCGTGTGGCCGTGCGGGAAGACGCTCCCATCGAACTGCCCCACGCTATGCTTCTGGCGGATGACCCCGGCCGGACGGTAATTGAACCTCTGGCCGGCGCAACGGAAACCATGGAGCAGATATACGATTTTGACCTGATGCAGCAGGGCGGCCATCTGACCGGGTGGCGGCTGGGAGATAAAGAGCTGACCCAGGTAGCTGCGGCCCTGACCGCTTTGGCGGATCCCGACGCATTTCATTCCCGTTACGGCCTTACGGATCAGCCGGTCCTGCTCTTCGCCGTGGGCGACGGGAATCATTCTCTGGCCACCGCCAAAGAGTGCTACGAGCGTCAGAAAAAACTGGCCCCGCCTGAAGACCGGGACTCGCTTCCCTCCCGATTCGCTCTGGTGGAGCTCGTCAATCTCCACGACGATTCTCTTGTTTTTGAACCGATCCACCGCCTGGTCTGTGACGTGGATCCGGAAGACCTCCTCCGGTCACTGCTGTCGGCCTACCCCTCGGCGTATACCGGCAGGGGAGAGGGACATGTCCTGCCGTATGTCACCGCCAAAGGTGAGGGCTGCATTACCGTACCGGACCCGTCCGCACAGCTGCCCGTCGGAACCTTACAGAATTTTCTGGATGATTACCTGCGGGACAACGGGGGAAAGGTCGATTACATCCACGGTGAGGATGTCCTCCGCCGCCTGGCCGCCCAAGACCGTTCCATCGGATTCCTCCTGACAGCCATAAAAAAAGAGCAGCTGTTCCCTACGGTGATTTTAGACGGGGTTCTCCCGAGAAAGACCTTTTCCGTGGGTGAAGCCCACGATAAGCGATTCTATCTGGAATCCCGCCGCATCCGGTAAAGCCATGAGAATAGACGCCTACGCAAAAATCAATCTGTCACTGGACGTGGTCGACCGCAGGGAAGACGGATACCATGACCTGTGCATGGTCATGCAGACCGTCTCGCTGACGGATACATTGAACATAAACGCCCGCCCGGATGTGGGAATCGAAGTGCTTTCCAATCTTTCCTATCTTCCCAAAAATGAGAGCAATCTGGCGGCCAAGGCCGCCAGTGTCTATCAGCGCAGCTGCGGCGGGGACTGGGACGGATTGCTGATCGAAATCGACAAACGCATCCCGGTCTGCTCCGGCATGGGCGGGGGCAGTGCCGATGCCGCCGCCGTTCTGAGATGCCTGAACCAGTGCGCTCAGCGGCCTCTGCCGACGGACCAGCTGGCTCAGCTGGGCGCCGAGGTCGGCTCGGATGTCCCTTACTGCGTTATGGGCGGCACCGCTCTGGCCGAAGGTCTGGGAGAACGTCTGACCGGTCTTCCTCCTCTGCCCGACTGCAGCATCGTTTTATGCAAGCCGGCATTCTCCATTTCCACGCCGGAACTGTTCGGCTGCATGGATATCCGAAAGATCC
Source organism: Oscillospiraceae bacterium (assembly GCA_021203885.1). Classification (GTDB taxonomy): domain Bacteria; phylum Bacillota; class Clostridia; order Oscillospirales; family Oscillospiraceae; genus JAJPXI01. The sequence goes on from JAJQAH010000039.1 coordinate 3,171, forward strand.
GGTACCGTCCTGACACGGGCGGGATCCTGAAAGCTCTCCGTCAGGGTGACCTGAAGGGCGTCGCGCAGCGGATGTACAATGTCTTTGAGGACGTGATCACGGACTATAGGGGACAGGAAATCCAGAAGATCAAAAGCGAGCTTCTGTCCTGCGGCGCACTGGGCGCCTCCATGAGCGGCACGGGTCCCTCCGTCTTCGGCCTGTTTGATGACCCCGACGGCGCGGAAGCCGCGGTCGACCGCCTGAAAAACCACTACCAGGAAGTGTTCCTGACCGTTCCCGTCCGACAGAATCAGACCGCTTCCGGTTCTCTGGATCCGGATTGATGCCATTTATGGCCTTTTGATTTTGAAAGGAGCCTGCAGCGAAAACGCTGCAGGCTCCTCTTTTCATTATGCCTCTCCGTTCCCTTCTCCGTTGTTCCATTTCCAGTTTCTGACGTAGGGCAGGTCGATCCCGTGATCCTTGATGTACTGGCGGTGTTCCATCAGATGGTCATTCATCCGCTGTATCAGATACGCGCCCCGGTTCCCGAGGGATGGAATGCGCTGAAGCACGTCGATCACCAGGTGGAAACGATCCAGATCATTCAGCACCCGCATATCGAACGGTGTGGTAATGGTCCCTTCCTCTTTGTATCCCCGGACGTGAATGTTCCGGTTGTGCCGGCGGTAGGTCAGTTCATGGATCAGTTTGGAGTAGCCGTGGAACGCAAAAATAATGGGTTTTTCTTTGGTGAAGAGCATATCATACTCCTCATCTGTCAGGCCGTGGGGGTGTTCCGAGTGCGGCTGCAGCTTCATCAGGTCCACCACATTGATCACACGGATCTTCAGATCCGGCATCTCCTGACGAAGGATGGTCACGGCCGCCAGCGTCTCCAGCGTCGGGGTATCTCCGCAGCAGGCCATGACCACGTCGGGTTCCTCTCCCTGGTCGTTGGACGCCCAGTCCCAGATCCCTATGCCCTGGGCGCAGTGTCTGGCGGCCTGATCCATGGTCAGCCACTGGGGACGCGGATGCTTGCTCGCGATGATCACATTGACGTAATTTCTGCTTTTGATACAGTGGTCGAAACAGCTCAGCAGGCAGTTGGCGTCGGGCGGCAGGTAGATCCGGACCACATCGGCCTTCTTGTTGGCAAGGTGGTCCATGAATCCCGGATCCTGGTGTGTAAATCCGTTGTGGTCCTGCTGCCAGACGTTGGACGCCAGAACGTAATTCAAAGAAGCGATGTCCATTCTCCAGGGAAGGCCGTTGCAGATCTTCAGCCATTTGGCATGCTGGGACGCCATGGAGTCAACGATCCGGATAAACGCCTCATAGCTGTTGAAAAAGCCGTGCCGGCCGGTCAGCAGATATCCCTCCAGCATGCCTTCGCACATATGCTCGGACAGCATGGAGTCCATCGCCAGGCCGTCCGGGCCCAGGAACTCGTCCTGAGGCAGCTGCGGATCCAGAAAACGGCGGTCCGTAACATCGAAGATCGCCTGAAACCGGTTGGAAGCTGTTTCATCCGGTCCGAAAACGCGGAAATTCCGCTGGTCCTTGTTCAGTTCAATCACGTCACGGACATATTTCCCCAGTTCCAGTGTATCCTGCGCTTCCACCGCTCCCGGCTCGGTTACATCCACAGCGTAGTCCCGGAAGTCCGGCGTCCGCAGGTCCCGCAGCAGCAGCCCGCCGTTGGCATGGGGATTGGCGCCCATACGCCGTCCGCCTTTGGGCGGAAAGTCTCTCAGCAGCTCGACCGGCCGGCCATCCTTGTCAAACAGCTCCTCCGGCTTATAGCTTCGCAGCCATTTTTCCAGCAGCGGCAGATGTTCTTTCGTCTCCGGCCCCATGGTCAGCGGAACCTGGTGGGAACGGAAACAGCCTTCCACCGGGAGACCGTCCACCTTTTTCGGCCCGGTCCAGCCCTTTGGGGTCCGGAGGATGATCATGGGCCAGTGGACACGCTTCGGCTGGTTCGTTTTTCTGGCCTCCCGCTGGGCTTCCTGAATGCTCTCGACGGCCCAGTCCATTGCGGAAGCCATCAGCTGATGCATGGTCTTCGGGTCGTCTCCCTCCACGAATCTGGGCACCCATCCGCAGCCGATGAAAAAGGACTCCACCTCATCATGGGACATCCTGGCAAAAATCGTGGGATTCGCGATCTTGTACCCGTTCAGATGTAAAATGGGGAGCACGGCCCCGTCGGTTATGGGATTGACGAATTTGTTCCCGTGCCATGCAGTGGCCAGAGGACCCGTTTCCGCTTCTCCGTCACCTACCACGCATGCCGCGATCAGATCCGGATTGTCAGCCACGGCTCCGAAAGCGTGTGCCAGCGAATAACCGAGCTCGCCTCCTTCGTGGATGGATCCAGGCGTTTCGGGCGCCACATGGCTGGGGATCCCGCCCGGGAACGAGAACTGCCGGAACAGCTTCCGCATCCCTTCCTTATCCTGTGTAATATTGGGATAGATCTCCGTGTACGTGCCATCCAGCCAGTCCTGGGCCACCATGGCATTTCCGCCGTGTCCCGGGCCGGACAGATAGATCATATCCAGATCATATTTCTTAATGACCCGGTTGAGATGGGTATATACGAAGTTCTGGCCCGGGCAGGTGCCCCAGTGGCCGACGATCACTTCTTTCAAGTCCTTCTCGCTCAGCGGGCGCTCCAGCAGCGGGTTGTCCAGCAGATAGAGCTGGGCCGCCGTCAGGTAGTTGGACGCCCGCCAGTATGCGTCCATCTGTTTTAACTCAGCGGCTGAGAGCGGGCCTGCCGCTTTCTTATTCGTGGTTTTTGCGCCTTTCGCCGGCGCCGGTTTCGCTCCCTTTTGGGAGACGGATCTCGTCGCAGCCATTTTAAAACCTCCTAACCGATCAAATTTCAGCTATTTCCGAAACACACTTTTACTATCATAGCACTTTTGAGAAAAAAAAGAAGCCCCGGCAGAGAACTTTTTCAGAAAGCGTATTCTTCCCATGCAAAAAATGGAGGCCGCAACCCAGATGATACTTTCATCACCGGGCCCGGCCGTTCCAAAATCATTACTCCTGTTGTCAGATCTGAGCCGCCCGCTACTCCTTCTCCGTAGTGATCTGTATGCCCAGTTCTTCCAGCTGGGCCGGATCCACCG
>JAJQAH010000076.1 GCA_021203885.1 Oscillospiraceae bacterium
CACTGAACTCGACCTTACCGCCGATCCCGAACCACCAGCCGAAATCGTTCTTGTCCACCCAGGTAAAGCTGAAATCCACCTTGCCGTCTTTAATATACCACCAGCCGTATTCATTGGCGTAATTGGCCACGCCCGTGTAACTGAAATCGACCTTGCCGCCGACCACGTACCACCAGCCGAAATCATTCATCTCCACGCCGTTTTTGGAGAAGTCGACATTGCCGTTTTTGATATACCACCAGCCGTAGTCGTTGGCGTAATTGGCCACGCCCGTGTAGCTGAAGTCGACCTTGCCGCCGACTACGTACCACCAGCCGTACTCGTTCTCCTCCACACTGTTTTTGGAGAAGTCTACCTTGCCGCCTTCGACATACCACCAGCCGTAGTCGTTCTGTTCCACGCTGATTTTGGAGAAGTCTACTTCTCCGTCTTTGATGTACCACCAGCCGTAGTCATTGGAAAAATTCGAGACGCCGGTGTAGCTGAAATCGACTTTGCCGCCGATCACGTACCACCAGCCGGTCTCACCGTTTACGGTGCCTTCCACGATATCGTTCATCCCGGACTGTTTTTCACCGTCAATGTAATAATACCAATCGTCGCCTTCCTTACGGAATCCGGTATTGATTTCGGCCCGGCCGCCGGTTACTTTCCATGTCTCGCCGTTAAAAGTCACGTCTCCGTTTTTACCGAAGTCGACCTTGCCGTCAGAAACGTACCAGTCTCCATAGCTGTTGGAGGCGATGCCCGTGAAGCTGAAATCGACTTTTCCGTCTTTGATGTACCACCAGCCGTAATCATTGGCAAAATCTGTAACACCGATGTAGCCGAACTCGACTTTGCCGCCCAGCACATACCACCAGCCGGTCTCGCCGTCCACAATGCCTTCCACAACATCATTCATCCCGGTCTGTTTTTCCCCGTCGATGTAATAGTACCAGTCGTCGCCGTCCTGGCGGAAGCCGGAACCGATCTCGGCACGGCCGTTCGTTACTTTCCATGTTTCGCCGTTATAAGTCACGTCTCCGTTTTTACTGAAATCGACCTTGCCGCCCGAAACGTACCAGTTGCCATAGCTGTTGGAAGCGATGCCCGTGAAGCTGAAATCGACTTTGCCGTCTTCGATGTACCACCAGCCGTAATCATTGGCGTAATCGGCAACGCCGGTGTAGTCGAAGTCGACTCTGCCGTCCAGTATGTACCACCAGCCGTAATCGTTCTGTTCCACGCCGTTATGGGTAAAGTCCACTTTGCCGTCGACCACGTACCACCAGCCTTCATCGTTGCCGACATTACTGACGCCGGTATGGTCCAGCTGAACCTTGCTTTCGATCACTTCATACCAGCCGTCCTCGTCATTCACCGTGCCCTCGATGACACTGTTCATTTCACCGGTGACCCGGCCGTCCTGTACATACCAGTATCCGTACCTGTTTTCCGCAAAGCCGTCGTACCAGGTCTGCACAACGCCGTTCACCACGTACCACCAGGCCTTGGTTCCGTTAAAGTTTATATAGATCACGCCGTCTAAAACCTCGGAGAGCACGTCATATTCCACAGGGTTGATGCTGGAGCCGAAATCTTTCAGGACTTTTTCCGTCCAGGTGTCGTTTCCGGCCGGATAGTAAACCATGGCTGTACCGGAAGGGACATTTCCGGCGATTTCTGGGAACGCCTCGGAATCGATTTCGGGCGCATCTCCCATGAAAATGATGCTCTCCAGGTCAGAGCAGAGATAAAACGCATCATGACCAATGGATTCCAGACCGTCCGGGATCAGGACGCTTTCCAAATAAGTACAGCGGCTGAAAGCGTAGTTGCCGATACTGGTCACGCCGTCTTCAATCACAACGGACAAAATTTCGCCTCTGCGGCTGCTCCAGGGCTGGAGCACGGTGTCAAAATCATCCATCTCCCCGGTCCCGTAAATCGTCAGAGTCCCGTCATCCTCCAGAATCCAGTACAGGCTCTCTCCGCAGGTACCATAATCAACCACGGCCAGAGGAACGACCTTCTCCGCCTGTGCCTCCTGTCCGCCAGAGACAGGATCCGCTGCATCCGACTCTTCCGCGAAAGCCATCACACTCATGGCCGAGATGGCCATCATCGCAGACAGCAGAAGAGCAACGCCTTTTTTCATGTATTTTTTCATAATTCTTCCTTTCCGCCCCGTTCACCGAAATGAAAACCAGGAGCTTGCTGAATATTTTTTTGAACCTTTCTTCTAAGCCTTCGCGTACATACTGTCAAAGGAAATCTGTCCCTTGATCGGTTCATTCTCGACAGGCGGCAGATTTTTCAGATAATAGGTTACCGCCAGATTGACCGTTTCGCTGACAGACCTTCCCTGGCTGCTGGCCTGACTGCTGAGAGCGTCATAGACCGACGGCTGCATCAAAAGCTCAACAGGGTCCCTACCCGCATCCGGATCCTTCTTTTCCATTTCCGGCTCCAGAAACCACTGGATGGCCCGGTTGTAAAACTCGTTCGCGCTGAGCCCGCGGTCAGCCGCTTCCGTGCGGACAGCGGCGATGGTCTGAGAAGGCAGGATCAGCTGAACTCTGCGGGAGCGGCGCTCCCTCGTCTTGATCGCGCTCAGTATTGTTTTATCCTGTTTCTTCCCCGACCGGGATCCGGCACTTTTGGACGTCCTGGACTTCCTGCCGGATGCGGAGGCGCGTTCCACCGGCTTTGCGGAAGCACGGGGCACACCCTCGTTGGCGCGCCATCTGATCTTCGGAGCGCTCCAGCCGGTCATGTCACAGATTTTCCTGCGGGACAGGCCGGTCTCAAAGCTGATCCCGTCCTCCCCGATATACCGGTACGCCTGCCCCTGCTGACCGGAAAGTTTCTGAATCGACTTATCATCTATCGTTCCGGATGCGATCCGCTCACCGTTCTCATAGACGCAGATCGTCTCCCCGGGCTGGATTTCATCGCACCCGGCGAGATCACGAAGTGTCACCGGACAGTCAGAGTTAATGTATTTTCCGTCCTGTGCCATAAAAATCACCTCTTCGGAAATAATTTTCCATACTTATATTAAAACACATACCGGAAAAGAAAACAAGAATTTCCGAAAAAAACATCCGGAATCCGATCCCCGCGATTTCCAACTTTCTTCGGATTTTGCCGAAGGGTGCAGCCTTCTGCAAATACTGTCACGCAATCGCTTCTCTCACTAGTCTTTCATGTGTGTAAAGTACTTTCCTTTACACCCTTAATTTGCATATGATCGTATTTTTTTCTGCATTGGTGACAGCATATACAGTCATCTGAAAAGTTTTTTGCAAATCTGCTTTGTATTACGGGAAACATCGTGGTATAGTTAGTGGGGAAAACAAAAATCGAGAGGTGATTATTTTGGATAAGGACGCGAAACGGAGGCCTCTGTATCTGGCCAGGATCCTGTACGAAGAGACCGATGAGGATCACAGCATGACCACTTCAGAGCTGATTTTAGAGCTGGAGGATAAATACGGGATCCCCGCACACCGTCAGACGATCAAGGCCGACATTCAGCTGCTTCAGCAGTTCGGACTTGGGATCCAGGAAATCAAATCGTCGCAGAATAAATATAATGTGATCGACCGTCTGTTTGACGTGGTGGAGGTCAAACTGCTGACCGACGCCGTGGTGTCCTCCAGGTTCATCACAGAGGAAAAGAGCAAGGAGCTGACCGAGAAACTCAGCCATCTGGTCAGTGAGGACCAGCGGCCGGATCTCAAAAGGAACATCAGCTGCGTGCACCGGATCAAGACCAGGAACGAAAAGGTCTTCCTGATCGTAGACGCCATAAATACTGCAATCAATGACGGCAGGAAGATCTCTTTTTATTACTTCCATTATAACGAAATGAAGAAAGCCGTACTGAAGAATGATGGGAAGCCATATATTATAACGCCTCTCCATCTGATCTGGAACGGTGATTATTATTACCTGGTCGGCCTGAACGAGGAGAAGCAGATCCGGACATTCCGCGTGGACCGCATCAGGAGACGCCCTGAAATCCTGAATGAAGCCGGCATCCGCAAGCCGAGGGGATTCAATATCAGCAGATATCTGAACTCGACGTTCCACATGTTCGACTATGAACATAAGCAGGTGGATCTGATCTGCGACAACGATGTCATGGACGCCGTCATCGACATGTTCGGCACCAGAATCAAAAGGAGCGACAACGATGAGAACTCATTCCGTATCACTGTGGACGTCGCGGTCAGCCACGTATTCCTCAGCTGGATCTTCGGTTTCGGCGGGAAAGTCAGGATCGACGGCCCTGCAGAAGTCAAAGAGGCTTACGCGGATATGGTCAGAAATGCCGCCGCGGGGCTGGACGCATAAGCCGACCTTAATTTCTGGAAAAAGCAGGGCACTCAGCCCTGCTTTTTTGATTCAGATATATGCATTTCAGAACCGCTTCTCCAGTTCCGGCTGAGTGCCCTATCCGGCGGATTCGAGGATTTCGTACGCGGAGGCGCTGACTCTGGGCGGCAGGGACGGCATCACGATCCCGTCGAACGTGATCCGGACCGTATCTCCGGGCTGCACATTCAGTTCGATCTCATCCGGGAAGGAAACAAGCACATTGTCCCCGTAGTTCTGAATGTCTCCCTCCGTCACTTCGATCATGATCTCTCGATCCAAAACTTCGGCCGCCGTGCCGATAAAAGTGTAATCACCGGCCTCCGCATCCCCGGAATCCCCGGCTTCAGATTCGGCCGGCAGATCCGGCTCGGAAGGAACCGCCGTCTCCGAAGAATTTTCCGTTTCGCCCGGCTGGTCCGGTTCGGAAGAAACCGCCGGCCCGGATTCCTGCGCGGCGGATATCGGGGTATCGGTATCTTCCGAGTCCTTGCTTTCGCCGCAGGCCGTCAGCAGTGAGAAAAGCAGACCAAATGCAAGAAAAAACAAAAATATTCTTTTCAAAAGTCCCTCTCCCCCAAAAGCAAATTTTTCGGATCCGAAAAGTTTCTTTCATATTAAGCTGATTTCCAAACAAAGTCAACAAAACAGCCGACCGTTCCCTGCGGGAATGCCCGTTTCGGAATCTGCTTTTTGGAGTGGAAGGGATTTGCACCCGGTGGTATAATAGTTCCTGTGGACGGAAGATCTGAGCCGTCAGATCCGGTTCAGGATTTCCGCCCGATGGGAAAGGATCTGTTTTACGTTGGAGAAAGAGACGGAGAGCGCGGAATACGAAGGGGTCAGGGTGGTCGGCATTCCCCGGGCCCTGAACTATTACCGGTTCGGGGATCTTTGGACCGGATTTTTCTCGAATCTGGGGCTGGAAAATGTGCTCAGCGAGCCGACCAGCCGGAAAACCGTGGAGACCGGTGAAAGACTGTCCAATGACGAATCCTGCTATTCCGCAAAGATCTATATGGGCCATGTACAGGAACTGATCGGAAAATGCGACGCCGTATTCATACCAAGGACCGCCGGGTACGGAGAGCGGATCAAGTTCTGTACCCGGTTTGAATCCCTTTATGACCTGGTGCGCAATACATTCCGCGATTCCGGAGCCAGATTTATGACTCTGTCCCTCGACTGGAGAAACGGCATGTCGGAGGAAGAGGATTTTATCGATCTGGGAACAAAGCTCGGATTTGAAGCGCAGAAAGCGGCGGACGCATACAAGGCCGCCCTGGAGGACAGAAAGCAGAAGGAGGAAGCGCTCCGGGACCGGCAGCTGGATCTTTTAAAAAAGCCCGGGAACCGGATCCTGCTGGCGGCACACGACTATATCGCCCACGACCCCTATGTGGGCGGGCAGCTCGTGAAAATGCTGGAAGATCTCGGATGCACGGTGCTGTACGCGGACAGGGTCGACAGGAAAGAAGCCGTGAAACGGAGCTTTGAATTAAGCGATACCCTTCCCTGGCAGGAGAGCCGGGAGATCTTAGGCGCCGTGGATCTGCTGAAGGACAATATAGACGGGGCCGTCCTGGCCAGTTCCTATCCCTGCTCTCCGGATTCCATGACGGACGAGTTCATTACCCGAACGGTCAAGGATCTGCCGATCCTGACGCTGACGCTGGACGTGCAGGACGGGACGGCGGGTCTGGAAACAAGGCTGGAGAGCTTTGTGGATATCATCCGTTTCAGGAGGGGGCAGGATCATGCCGAAGCGAAAAAATAAAGACCGCTTTTCCGGGCACAGGATCGGCTTCCCGTCGTTCCACCACTATAACATTCCGGTCAAATACTTTCTCGAAAACGCGATGGATACGGAATGTGTCATGCCGGAGCCCCCGACGAAGGAAACGATCCGGATCGGCGAGCTGAACAGTCCGGATTATGTCTGCGCACCCTTCAAGCATCTGATCGGCAGCATGATCGAACTGCTGGACGCAGGCGCCGACGTGCTGATCATGGTCGGCGGCCCGTGCCGCCTCGGATTTTTCGGGGAACTGCAGGAGAAGATCCTGAAGGATCAGGGCTACGAATTCGATCTGGTGAACCTGTCGGAGGCCGAGAACGCGAAAGTACGGGATATCCTGAAACTTCTGCGCGGCGTCAATCCGAAATTCAATATCATTAAAATGCTCCTGTATCTGCCTTCGTCCCTGAAAATGGTCCGTTCTCTGGACGAGATCGATGAGATCTACGACCGGAACATGGGCTTCGAGACGGAAAAGGGCGCATACGAAAAAGCGGTCCGGGAATTTAAGGAGGACCTGCTGCATGCCACCCGGGGCCGCGACGTCAAAAAGGCGTACAGGAAAGTGAAAGCCGCTTTGGACGCGGTCCCCCTGAACAAGCCGGAGGATCCGCTGCGGGTCGGTATCGTGGGGGAATATTTCACGATCATAGACAAGCACGGGAATATGGAGATTGAAGACCGTCTGTGCCGGATGGGCATCGAGGTCAGCAGATACATGAATTTCACCCACTCCAGCCTGGAGGACTGCGAAAACAAGCTCCTGCCCGACGCGGCCGACTACATGCAGTACTATATGGGCCCCACCAGTGCCTCCACGGTTGCCATGGCGGAGAACTACGCCAGGCAGGGATATGACGGGATCATACATGTCAAGAGCTTCGGCTGCACGCCCGAGGTGGACTGCGTACCGCTTCTGCAGCGGGTCAGCAGCGATTATAAGATCCCGATCCTCTATCTCAGCTACGACACCCAGACGGGCGACGCCGGGCTGGAGACGAGGCTGGAGGCGTTTCACGATATGATCGCCGAGAAAAAGAAGGTGGCAGAAAAACAATGAAAAAGGCTTATATCGGGATCGACATCGGCTCCTTCTCCACGAAGGGTGTCATTACGGATGAGGACTTCAACATCATGGCCCGGTCCTATCTGTGGACAGAGGGCGATCCCATCGGCGCCGTCAAGAAAGTCCTGCGGGAACTGCGGGATCAGTTCGACGACAGTACTTACCGGATCGCGGCGTCCGGCACCACCGGCAGCGCCAGGCGGATGGCCGGCGCGATGATCGGAGCCACGATCGTGAAAAACGAGATCACCGCCCACGCCGTCGGGACGACCCACATCCATCCGGATGTGCGTACGATCCTGGAGATCGGCGGCCAGGACTCCAAAATCATACTCGTGGAAAACGGCATCGCAGTGGACTACGCCATGAATACCCTGTGCGCCGCCGGGACCGGTGCGTTCCTGTCCAGCCAGGCGCGGCGGCTGGGCATGGACGTGGAGGACTTTGGGGAGATCGCGCTGAAATCCGACAACCCGACGCAGATCGCGGCCAGATGCACCGTGTTCGCGGAATCGGACCTGGTCCACAAGATCCAGACCGGCCATTCCAGGGAGGATATCGTGGCTGGCCTTTGTGTGGCCGTGGCCTCCAACTACTTAAACAACGTGGCCAAGGGAAAGAAGATCGTCTCCCCCGTCGTATTCCAGGGCGGGGTCAGCAAAAACGCCGGCGTGGTCAGAGCCTTCGAGGACGCGATCGGGGAAGAGATCCTCGTGGATGAGGACGGACACCTGATGGGCGCCTACGGCGCTGCCATTCTGGCCGCCGGGGCGGAGGACGGCCGGGAATTCAGCTTCGACGCGGCGGATCTGGAATTCACCACCCGCGAAGTAAACTGTGGCCAGTGCTCCAACAACTGCGAGATCATCACCGTCTACCGGGAAGACGTGCTGCTGGACGCCTGGGGCAACCGCTGCGAAAAAGGGGAAATAATCCCGTCCGGCAGGACCGGGCAGCCGGAAACGAAAGGAGCGGATTTTTGATGACATACGAACTGTATGTGGCGGGTCTGAAGCGGGACCTGACGCTGAGCCGGATCGGAGAAGACCGGATGATCGCCGGATTCGTGCTGCTCGGAGACGTGGAGCTGACGGAGGCCTGCGCCTCGGAGCTTTTAGCGCGAATGCCGGAATGCGATATCCTGATCGCGCCGGAGGCCAAGGCCATCCCACTGATCTATGAAATGGCCCGGCAGAGCGGCAGGAACGACTATCTTGTGGCCCGGAAATCGGCCAAAGCCTATATGAACGGGGTCTTCTCGGTCCGGTACGCCTCCATCACCACGAAAGGTACGCAGGAGCTTTTCCTGGACGGAAAAGACGCGCAGAAAATGGCGGGGAAACGGGTGGTCATCGTCGACGACGTCGTCTCCACCGGAGAGAGCCTGGGCGCGGTCGAGAAGCTGGTCTGTGAAGCCGGCGGCGAGATCGTCGGGAAAATGACCGTTCTCGCGGAGGGCGACTCCGCCCTGCGGGACGATCTGATCTTTCTGGCGCCGCTTCCCCTGTTCGACGGCGCCGGAAATCCGATCTGAACAGCTCTTCCTGCAGACATGTCCATAATAATGAAAAGAGCAGCCGGCTCTCCGGCTGCTCTTTTTTTAAACACTTTTTTCTTTTCAGGCCTTCGTATCGAACTTGATCTGGAAAAAGGCGTCATCACTCATGGCGTGCTCAAATTTGCAGGCCTCGGCTTCCGCCTCCTCGGCGCCTATGCCGAATTTTTCCAGCACGTCGGTCCAGAACTGAAATTTCTCGTACACGATCTCCGCCCGTTTCTGGCCCGCGTCCGTCAGCTGAACCATCCCGTCTTCATCAACGGTCACATAGCCCTCGTTTTTCAGCTTGTTGATCGCGACACTGACGCTGGGCTTGGAGACGTTCAGCTGCTTCGCGATATCAACCGAACGGCAGTACCCCTTATCTTTTCGGATCAGATATACGGTTTTCAGATACATCTCCGGTGATTCCCGGCCTTCGATATCCGGCATTTTAATCATCCCTTCGATTCTAATTTTTGATTTCTTATTATGGCAGTGACCGGAATATCCCGGTCACACCGCCTGCTGCAGGACCTGCAGCTGCTCCAGCGCGCCGGCGATCTGGTCCGGGCAGGATGTGGGCCTCATTCCGCACTGGATCCCCTTCAGACGGAGGATCGCATCCTCCACGTCCATGCCTTTCAGCAGCTCCGCGATTCCCTTTAAATTTCCGTTGCAGCCGCCTATGACCTGCAGGCTCCTGATGATCCCGTCCTCGACATCCACCGTGATGATCTCGGAACAAACACCCTGCGGCGAATATACATACTTCATATTATTATACTCCCCTTTCCCTACGGAAATCAATGTCTTTTTTGTGAACGCTGGAAAACCGGCCCGTGGAAAGTGCGGGACGTTACTCCCTGGAATCTCCCAGCACTTTGTACAGAAGCTGATACAGCGTACCCATTTCTTCCTCCGACATGCTGATGCATCCGCCCATCTGTTCGGGGACTTCGACAGCAGAATCCCGCAGCTGCATACCGCGCTCCGTGGGTGCCACGCTGAGACAGCGCTCGTCCCGGACCGAGCGCTCCCGCGAGACCAGCCCTTTCTCCTCCAGTTTCTTCAAAAGCGGCGTCAGCGTGCCGGAGTCCAGATACAGCCGCTCTCCCAGCTCCTTCACGTTCATCTCCCCATACTCCCACAAGACCATCATGGTAATGTACTGCGTATAGGTAAGCCCCAGAGGGTCGAGATAAGGCTTATACCGGCGGACCACCTCTTTGGCGGCTGCGTACAGCGGAAAACACAGCTGATTTTCGATTTTTAAAACATCATACTTTGTCAATTGAAACATCTCCCTGGAAAGAAAAGGATCAGAGAAGTCCGGCGATCTCCGCCTCGATGGCCTCCGGTTTTTTGGCGGGCCCGAACCGCGCGACTATATTGCCGTCCCGGTCCACCAAAAACTTGGTGAAATTCCATTTGATCCGGCCGCCGCCGCCTCCCTCTTTCGATTTCAGAAAGGTATACAGCGGTTCCTCATTAGACCCGTTCACTTCGATCTTATGAAACTGCGGAAAGGTCACGCCGTACCGGCTATTACAGAAATCCGCGATCTCCTCGTCACTGCCGGGCGCCTGCCCCGCAAACTGGTTGCAGGGAAAATCCAGGATCACGAATCCCCGGTCGGCGTATTTCGCATAAAGTTCCTGCAGGCCCTGATACTGCGGCGTGAATCCGCATCCGGTCGCCGTGTTCACGATCAAAATCACATCGCCTTCGTAATCGGAAAGAGAAACATCCTTTCCTTCCTGGTCCTTCACTGAATATTCATACAAACCCATGTCGCTTCCTCCGATCTTTTTCAGTATCTTTAAATTGTTTACAACTTAATTGTACACAATTATTTCAAATTGTCAAGCCTTTTTAAAAATTTTTTCTTCTCAGAAAAAGCCGATACACTGCGGACCTGTCCCGGATCCGGCGTGTATCGGCCTTTCCTTTTCCCGCGTTTCGGGCGATGCCCGGAAACGCATAATAGAAACTTTTTGCTGCTGATTCCTCTTTCAGAATGCTTATTATCCCTTCAGTTCGATGACCGTCAGAAAATAATCCGCAATGGTTTCCGGCGGCTCCTTCATTTTCCGGGAGATCCACCAGTACACCGTCTCCACAAAAGAGGACGCGATGTGATGGACCAGGTAGTCCTCCGGCAGCTCGGAATTTTTCATCCGCTCGTTATCCGCATACTGAAGCCGGACCAGTTCCTCCAGCGTGATAATGAAATAACGCAGAAACATCTCGTTGTTGGGAGATGAGAGCAGGTCCAGAATATTCTGATTGTTCTCCCGGATATGCAGCAGCAGATGCAGAAAAATGGAACCGGCCGCGGCACCGTGTGTATCGCTGATATGGCCGTGGGCTGACTCGGTAATGTGCGCAAACAGCTCCTCGCACAGCTCTTTCAGCAGAAAATCTTTTGTCTCGAAATGGGCGTAAAACGTGGTCCGTCCCACATCCGCCAGGTCGATGATCTCCTGCACGGATATCTGATTATATTCCTTTTCCGATAAAAGTTCGGTAAAGGCTTTCAGTATCGCGTCACGCGTCTTTTTCTGCCGCCGGTCCATTTGTCCGCCTCCTTATTTTTGAACGGAAACCCGGATCTGTTCTGTTCGGTACAAAGATCCCGAAACATTCCGTTCGGAATATCCGGAAAAAATTGTCTCAAACGGTACAAAATATATCGGTTGACCCGTTTCGAACAATTTTTGAAAACTGATTCTTGTTCCCGTCCGCCGATGGGATATAATTGATTTTGAAACAAGATGAAAACAAAATGTTTCATAACATACAGATTATATGACTAAATTTTCTGCATGTCAACAACGAAGGAGGTGCGATAACATGTGGAAAAAAATAATGGATTTTCTCTCCTCCGTGCCGGTCACCGTAATCGGCGGGATCCTGCTGGTCATCAGCCTGGTCCTGTCACTGACGGAAACGGCGGTTCCTGTGGATCCCGCCTGGGTCACGGTGGTCCTGTGCGGGATCCCCAACGCGGAACAGGCGGTCCGCCGGATCGTGACGGCGAAGGGCATCAGCCGGATCTCCTCCTCCCTGCTGATCACGATCGCCATGTGCGCAGCCGTCGCGGCCGGTGACGTCTTTGCGGCCGGTGAGGTGGCCTTCATCATGGCCATCGGTACTATCCTGGAAAACAAGACGGCAAACAGGGCCCGCAAGGGCGTGGAGCGGCTGGTGGATCTGACGCCCAGACAGGGACGGCGGATCGTGGACGGCCGGGAAGAGATGGTCAACACGGAGGATATCCTCGAAGGCGATGTGCTCCGGGTGCTGCCCGGTGAGACGATCCCCGTGGACGGTGAGATCCTGACCGGCGTCACGTCCGTGGATCAGTCCATTATGACCGGCGAGTCCGTACCCGTGGATAAGGAACCGGGCGACTCCGTCTTCTGCGGCACCATGAATCAGTTCGGCGCGGTGGAGATCCGGGCCACGAAAGTCGGGGAAGACAGTTCCCTGCAGACCATGATCCGCATGGTCCGGCAGGCGGAGGCGGACAAGGCGCCCGTACAGCGGATCGCCGATCAGTGCGCCAGCTGGATGGTCCCCCTTTCCCTGCTGATCGCGGTCGTGACGGCTATCATCACGCGGGACATCAACCGTTCCGTGGCCGTTCTGGTGGTGTTCTGCCCCTGCGCGCTGGTGCTGGCCACCCCGACGGCCGTCATGGCGGCCATCGGGCAGGCGGCGAAACACGGCGTGCTGGTCAAATCCGGCGCGGCGCTGGAAGGGATCGCAAAATCGGATACCTTCACGTTCGACAAGACCGGCACGCTGACCTGCGGCCAGCTGGAAGTCAGCGATGTCATCGTAACGGGCGGAAGAATGGATCCAGAGGCCGCTCTGGGCCTGACCGCATCGGCGGAACTCGACAGCGAGCATCCTCTGGGAAAGGCCATCGTCGCCTCCGCAAGGGAAAGAGGGCTTGATCCGGAAAAACCGGAATGTTTCGAAATGGAGGCCGGCAAAGGCGTCTCCGCCGTCGTCGGCGGGCGGAAACTTCTTTGCGGCACGGGTCGGTATCTGGCGGAACACGGGATCACCGTTCCGGAGAAAGCCGAGAAAGTCCTGCAGAAAATCCGGAATCAGGGGAAAGCGTCGGTCTTGACCGCCTGTGACGGTGAAGTCGTCTGTGTCATCGCCCTTTCCGACACGATCCGGCCATCGGCCGCTTCCGTGGTCGCGGAACTTGCCTCGCTGCACATCCGGTCCGTGCTTCTGACCGGCGACAACCGGCTGGCCGCTGGATACTTTGCGGCCCGTACCGGCATTCAGACGGTCAGGGCGGAACTGCTGCCGGCGGATAAGGTGGAAAGCATCTCCGAACTGCAGCGGGAAGGACATACGGTCTGCATGATCGGGGACGGAGTCAACGACTCCCCGGCTCTGAAGACGGCCGACGTGGGGATCGCCATGGGCGGATCAGGCAGCGACATCGCCGTGGAGGCGGCGGACGTCACCCTGATCGGGGACGATATTACCCGTCTTCCCTATCTGAAACGCCTGTCGCAGTCCATGCTCCGCACGATCTGGCTGGGCATCGCCATCGCCATGGCGATCAACCTTGTGGCGGTCGCGCTTTCCGTGACTGGCCTGATGGGACCGACGGTGGGAGCTCTGGTACACAATGCCGGCTCCATCCTGGTCGTCCTGCTGGCCGCCCTGCTGTATGACCGGGATCCGTCCAAAGGCCGCGGGCGGGACAAGGCGCCGAAGCCGCCGGTCCGGAAATCCGGAAGCTCAGAAGATCTGGCCGGCAGAAACGCCGCCTGAGAAAACAAATACTGAAACATGAAGGGCCGTCCTGATATCAGGGCGGCCCTTCTGAATAAAATCGTACTTATAAGTTTTCCGTTCAGCCGGTCTTCTCCGGCTGTTCCTCGGAGGGTTCGTCCTCGCTCCTGTTCATGATCAGCATCTGGAGCCGGTTCTCCACGTTGGCGTAGCTGGTATCCGGATCCAGATCCAGCGGCAGGATCGAGATGCCGGGATACCGTTCCTTCAGTTTCTTGATGGTCCCCCGGCCGCAGATGTGGTTCGGAAGGCAGCCGAAGGGCTGCAGGATCACGAAGGACTTCACGCCCCGCTCCGCGTAGTGGGCGATCTCCGCGGCCATCAGCCAGCCCTCACCGCAGCTGAGAGTCTCCGGTATGATATCGCTGACGCCCTTGTACATATCCTTGGGACGCATGGACCGCTCATAAAGAGGGTGCCGGACCGCCGTCTTCTCCAGCCTCTTGACAATCGTGTCGAACAGCCAGGTGACGGCGAAGGGATACGGGAAGATATTGGCGTGATACTGGCTGATCTCGCATTCGGTGGCACGGAAATCCTTCCGCAGCTGATCGGTGAACCGGGGAAAAGCGGTCTCCATCCCGTTCTGCTCCAGGTACCGCTCGATATTGAAGTTGGAACCGGTGTGATAGGTCACCAGCAGCTCTCCCGTCACGAAGACCATCGGTTTCAGGGTGCTGCGGTCGTATTCGATCTTGGCCATGTCGTCGATACAGTCGGAGAAATTTTTTCTCGCCTGGGATATGCCGGAGCGGATACCGTCCGCTACCTTGTCGATGCAGGCGTGGTAGACCCGGTCCGTCTCACCGGGCACCAGCTCGTAGGGCCGGATCTTCCGGGCCAGTTCCGTCAGGATATCCAGCATGCAGAAGCTCCAGATCGCCTCCAGCGCTGCGCTGACCCCCAGCAGCATCACTCCGGGGTGCATGTCCTTGGAGTCGCCCATATCCGTGGTCACCACGGGGACGCGCTCGAACCCGGCGCTGTCCAGGCCCTTTCGGAGCAGGCCGGCATAGTGGGACATGCGGCAGTCGCACTGGAACTTCACCATGCCCACCGCCACTTCGTCCTGATCGTAATCGCCCTCGATCAGGGCCGACAGCAGCTCCCCGATGACCATCTGGCAGGGGAAGCAGATGTCATTGTGCACGTATTTCTTTCCCAGCCGGATCTGTTCCAGACCGCCGACGGGCACGGGCTGGATGATCAGGTTCTCCTTCTCCAGGATCCCGCACATGATCGTCGTCTCCTCGGCGGAGATGTTCGGAATCAGGATCGTGCGGCGCTTCTTATCCGCCTTGTAGAATTTATAGGGGCTCGGCGCCGGCAGAGGCCTGACCTCGGTGATCTGTCCCGCCTGCCGTTTCCTTCGGATATTCACCGTCTCGATGAACGACTGCACCCGGATACTGAGGGATCCGGCGGCGTCGCTCTCGTCGATCTTCAAAACCAGCGGCGGCTTGTCGGACATGCTGGTCATGATGCGGACGATCTCGTCGGAGAGCACCGCGTCGTGCCCGCAGCCGAAACTGACCAGCTGCACGTACTCCAGCGCGTCGTTGCCGGCCGCCACCTTGGCGCCGGCCAGCATCCGGGTATGGAAGTTGTTCGTGATCTCGATGCGGGTGTTCTTCAGCTCCTGCTTCTCCAGGTCCGGCAGGCTGTCCACCGTCAGGACGGAGATCCCTTTCCGGGTAAAGAGTTTGGAGATGCCGTGGGATACCAGGGGATCCGTGTGATAGGGCCGGCCGGCCAGCACCACGGCATAAGAATTGTTCGCCCGGGCGTCGGCGATGATCTTCTCCCCACGCTCCCGCAGGGCAGCGCGGAAGGATTTGATCGCGCTCTCCGCCTGTTCGAAGGCGCTTTGCGCCTCCTGAGCCGTCGCGCCCAGCGTCTCCCGGGCGTACCGGCAGATCTGTTTTCTCCGGTCATTCTCCGCAAACCAGTGGAATACGGGCGTGTCGAAGGGGATCCCGTAGCGGCTCTCGGGATCCTGGGAATTCCGGATCACCATGGGATATCCCATGACCACGGAACAGACATAGGGGCTCTGCTTGTCCACCCCTTCCGGCGGCATGTGCATGACGTAGGGCATGAAGATCCGGTCCACGCCCTGCTCCGCCAGATCCATAATATGGCCGTGTGCCAGCTTCGCCGGGAAACATACGGTATCGGAGGCCACGAACTGCAGTCCCTCCTCATACATCTTCCTGGAACTGGGCCTGGAGAACTTCACCCGGTAGCCCAGGGCCCGGAAAAAGGTGCTCCAGAACGGCATGCTGTCCCAGAATTCCAGCACCCGGGGAAGCCCGATGGTCTCGTTTTTCGCGTTCTCCGACCGGCAGGGATACATCTGAAAGAGCATCTTTTCCCGCTCGGCGAAAAGATCCTCACCCTGCGCCGTCTCCTCCGGAGTTTCTCCGGCGGTCTCCACCGGAAGGGATTCGTTCCCGTTCAGGCTCTCCAGCTCCTCCGGCGTCAGGGTCTCCCCTCTCTCGCAGCGGTTCCCGGTGATCCAGTGTTCACCGGTGGAGAAGGAGATCACGGTCCGGGCGCAGTGATTCGCGCAGCGCGGGCACTGAACGCCGGTCCTGGTCTCGTAGCCGAAGGTTTCCAGCGCCTCCCTCCCGATGAAGGAGGTGCCGTGCCCGTCGGCGTATCCGTTTTCCTCGATATACTGTTTGGTCAGAAGCGCCGCGCCCAGGGCGCCCATTTCGCCGGAATAGGGGGACAGGGTCACTTCCCGGTCCAGATATTCCTCCAGCGCCCGCAGCACCGCCTCATTCCGGAAGGTGCCGCCCTGGACCACGATGCGGGACCCGAGGCTGGCGGTGTCGGAGATCCGGACCACTTTGGTAAACACGTTCTCGATAATGGAGCGGCACAGTCCCGCCATGATGTCCTCCGGCGTCCGGCCGGCCCGCTGCTCGGTAATGATCGTGCTGTTCATGAACACGGTGCAGCGGCTGCCCAGCGCAGCCGGGGATTTTGAAGAAAACGCCGCCCCGGCGATCTGCTCCACCGGGATGTCCAGGTTGGCGGCAAAGGTCTCCAGGAAAGAACCGCAGCCGGAGGAACAGGCCTCGTTCAGCATGATATTCGTAATGATCCCGTCGTCCAGCCAGACGGCCTTCATGTCCTGGCCGCCGATATCCAGCAGGAAGGTGGCGTCCGGGAAATAATGGGTGCAGGCCTCGGCGTGGGCCACGGTCTCCACGATATGAAAATCCGCGCCGAAAGCCGCCGCCAGCATCTTCTCCCCGTAGCCGGTGGTGCCGGCGCCCAGGATCTCCAGCTGGATCCCGGCTTTGTCGTATTTATCGAAAAAGCTCTGGATCCCGTCCCGGACCACTTCCAGGGCACGGCCCTGATTCGGGCTGTAATATGTATCGATGACCCGCTCGTTCTCATCCATCAGCACCATTTTCGAGGTGGTGCTGCCGGAGTCGATGCCCAGCCAGGCCCTGACCTTTCCGTCCTCCACGACCGGTTCTTCGGTCTCCCGCCGCTCCGCGTCGTGACGGGCCTTGAACGCCTCATACTCCTCCCGGCTCTCAAAGAAGGGCGGCGCCTTCCGCGCCTCCTCCCCGCCGGGGTCCTCCGTAAGCAGGCGCTCCTCCATTTCCGCAAGGGTCAGAGTCTCATCCATGTCCGGGAAGAGCTTATCCACCGCCATGGCCGTACCGAGGGCCACGATGGTCTCCGGATGGTCCGGTATGATGATCTGATCCTCGGTGAGGTCGAGGCGCTGGGCAAACACATCGATCAGGGTGGGATGGAACGTCAGGGGCCCGCCCTCAAAGATAATGGGCGGCTTCATCTCCAGGCCCTGGGACAGGCCGCCGATGGTCTGCTTGGCGATAGCGTGAAACGCCGACAGGGCAATATCCTCCCTGGCGGCGCCCTGGATCAGCAGCGGCTGAATATCCGTCTTGGCGAAAACACCGCAGCGGCCCGATATGTCAAACACATGGGTCCCGGCCGCGGCCATGGCCTCATACTCCTCCGGTGCGATGTCCAGCAGGGAGGCGATCTCGTCGATAAAAGCGCCGGTGCCCCCGGCGCAGCTTCCGTTCATGCGCATGTCCGTAGCCTGCAGGGCGCCGTTCTCGTCCTCCTCGAAGAAAACGATCTTCGCGTCCTGCCCGCCCAGCTCGATGGCCGTTCTGGCCCGGGGATACAGCTCGCACACCGCGGCGGCGTTTGCCACCACCTCCTGGATAAAAGGTACGCCGAGCCTGCGGGCGACGGGCTTTCCGCCGGATCCGCACACGGCGGCCCGGAAGGATGTATCCGGGAAAAGTGCAGCCGCCTCCCTGAGCAGCCCGGCAGCCGTCTCTGCCTGGCGCGCATGGTGGCGGCGGTATACGGAATGAAGCATCTCCCCGGTCTCCGGGTCCAGGACCACCAGTTTGACCGTGGTGGAGCCCACATCGATGCCCAGTCTCAATATTTTGTCATTGGTTGCCATTATTTATATTAATGCTCCTGTTTGTCCTCCGGGATCCAGCCCGCGACGTCGCCCGGCTCGTAATCATACGTCAGCGGGCGCCCGTAGGCCTTCTCGTAAGCCTCTTTTTTCTGTTTATAATCGATCTCCATCATCCTGCTGCTGTTTTCCCGGACCTGCAGGTCCGGGTCCGGGTAGATCAGCGGGAGGATATGAAGCACGTATTTCGTCTTATAGAACTCATCCGTCTCCTTCTGCTTCCGGGTCTTGATCTCTACGAAGCAGGAGAGCACCGGAACGGAGTTCGCCGCGGCGTAATAGTAAGCGCCCCGCTTGGGAGGCCGCGGCTTTCTGTAGTTGAACCACATCTCCTCCTCCGGATAGATCAGGATCTTGTCGCCCTCCATCAGCATATCCTTGATGGTGGGCGCGAAAAAGTCGTTCAGATACCGGGAACCTCCCATGATGGGTATGATATCACAGTAATTCATCAGAAACCCGACCAGACCGGTCATACCCAAGTTCGCCACCTGGCTGACGATATAGATCCGCTGATGAAAGGCCCGGTATATGGCCTTCCGGACGATGGAGTTGTCAAAAGGTCCGAAATGATTGCTGGTGATCACGGCGCCGCCCTTGTAGCCGGCGATGTTTTCCTTTCCCTCTATGCGGGTATGAATGTTCATGCCCCACGTTCCGAACCAGGTAATGACCCGGGCCGTCAGATTGCAGAGGGAATAGCCCAGCGTGTATCTGCGCTGCAGGAATCTGTCCATCAGGGCCGCTTTCTCCTCGGTGCTGAGATCCGGATCGTTCACTTCCACCTTCCGGGAAAAGTCTCTGCTCGCCGCGGCGTCCTTAATGTTCTGTATCACCTGGTCATGGTCCTGTCCGATGATCATATCCGAACCGGGACCCCGCTTTCATATACTTTTCGCAGTGTCACGTCGCTTTTCATGTATTCCGTGGCGTTCGACAGCATCAGATTCAGCGCGTCCTGATCTGCGTTCTTCTGCGCATCCGAATAATTGGCCTTGAAATCCAGGATGTCCTGATAGAACGGAGACTCCTTGGCGTATTTCCAGAAATAATCCTCATACATGATATCATCGTAGCACCAGGGTTTCTGGAACAGATTGAAATGGATCAGCTTCGGGTCGGCCACCGGCGGCTTGTCCCAGTTCATCGGGGGCATGGTGTCCCATTCCTCATTCAGAAAACGGATCTTGCCCCGGCACATGGCGTTGATGTAGTCCTGGTCGGGCGCGACGGATTCGAAATGATAGGTATTCATCAGGTCCAGGAACCGCTGGCTGAACCCGCGGTCGCGCATCATCTTCAGATCCATCACCAGGATGCCCGAATTGATGTACTCCGTCCGGGGAACCCCCACGACCTGCTCGATATACTCCGCAAAAATCTCCACCTTCACGACGGACAGATCCGGGCAGGCGGCGATGATGTTGCCCTCCAGATCCGTCCCGTAAAGCTGGGAAATATCTCCGGGCACGATGATATCGCTGTCCACATAGATCCCCTTGTCGTACTGCGGAAACATATCCGCGATAAAGATCCGGAAGAAGATGCTCATGGTAAAGTAATCGCATCTCAGGCGGTTTTCCGACCGGTTCTGGATCCCGTTGAATTCCTCCTCCATCCGGTCAAACTCGATATCGAAAGGCGGCCTGACCGCTTCTCTCACCGTCGCAATATGCTCGTCCGTCATATCCTCGTGAAGCACGATGAATTTATAGGTATTGTCTTTTGATGCGTTATCCATAATGGAACGGATCGCGCAGTCCAGATAGTATGTGTAGTTATCATTGATCGTAAAGAAAATCGGAATTTCAGACATATCTCGTTGCACACCCCTCTACACAGGCCTTCACGGCCTTATATTCATCCAGTATATCATCATACTCGTGCAGTTTCAGCTCCCGGTGCATCCGCTCGATCTGCCAGGGCTTCACGGTCATGGTGTGGACCCACGGGAAGAACCGGAAGCTGGTGGTAAAATGCTGCACCACCGTATCGCGGTGGATCTTTCTCTGGTCGTTATATTTCCGGGGACAGATCTTTTTGCCCACGGCGAGTTTATTCAGAGCGGACTGGTCCGGCATGAACATTTTCACGGTCCGGCACCGGTCCCGGCACTTCTGCAGAAGCCCGGTCTCCCGGATCATCGCCATGTTCATCAGAAGCACGCCGGAGTTGATATAATCCATATGGAAGATATTCCGGCGGAAGAAAAACCTGCCGTAGTAATCCAGCACACCCGCGATCTCGACCCCGTACAGATCCTGATAATAGAAGTCCAGGATATCCCGGCGGCATACAATATCCGCGTCCAGATACAGGATCCGGTCCGGCAGTCCCTCGATCCGGTCGGCGAACAGCCGCAGCATGCAGTAGGGCGTGAAGCGGGTGCCCATATTGATCACCGGCAGTTCCTCATTAAACATGTCGGTGATATCCATCAGTGTCACGGAATTGGCGGGGTTTTGATCCTTCACGTATCCGTCCAGATATTCGGCGGTGTGGGCGGATACCGGAAGAAACTCCCTCCCGTCCGACTCAAGCTTCATGGTCAGGATATACACATGGAGCTCATCTTCCGTACAGCGAAGCAGCGAGGAAACGGCAATGATCAGACCGTCCTCGATATATTTATCACCGCAGAACAGTATATTCACACCTAATTCTCCCTTACATATTTCACGTATTCGTATGTGCTGTTCTCACACCGAGAGCACATACGCGCATGGATCTCATCACACAGTTTCTTCTGGGCTTCCTTCCGTCCCAGTTCCGGATCCGGGTAAAAGGGGCCGTCCACATAGGCGGTGATCCTGGGTTTCACTCCGTGCCGCCGCTTCTGATACGTGGTGGTCACGCAGAAGGCGGGCACATCAAACATGACCGGGTAGCGGAACGAGCCCTCCGGAAACGGCCGGATGAAAGTACACCAGGGCCACACATGGGCTTCCGGGTAAATGACGACACAGTGTCTGCGTTTAATATGGTCCTGCAGCGCCCGGAGGAATCCCTTCATCTGCGTTTCCGACTCCGGCGCCGGGATCCCGCCGATCAGCGGCAGGAACCTGCCCAGTATGGGGATCCCCAGATTAGCGGCACTGATGACGCAGTAAACACGGCTGGGAAACGCATACCGGGCCGGCGCAAAAGCGTCGCCCTCAGGCTGCGTATGATTCCCGTACAGGAAAAAACCGGACCCTTTGGATTCTTTGATTACCTTCCGGTTGACGACCGTAATATGCAGCGACAGCCTCGTATAGAAAAATGTGACAATAATCGCGATCACATAAAGGAAGGCCGCCGCCGCACGGTAAAAAATATTATGATGTACCCATTTAAATCCATCTGGCAGAGCGGCATCCTGATGCCGGGACTCCACAAAATCGTCCGAATAATCCCGATAGGTCTTCACTTCCACCGGCGTTACCGGTCCTGAATCCGATTTTCCCTCTCTCACGGACTCGCCTCCCGCCGGCCGGAAATCTGTTCCGAACCGCCATATAATTTACACTTATTTTTCAGGCAATGCAAGTGTCATTCTGAAAAAAAAACTGAAATTCTCTCAAACGGAACATATTGAAAAAAACAGTGCTTTCATGGCCCCGGACCACAACCTATTGTATTTATACCACAGAATAAAAAACTCAAAATGAACTCAGGAAAAAAGAATTACCAGTTCTAAATTTCCCCGTTTCCGGAAAGAATGCGTTCGAAATCCAGCCCCGAATCCCGATCGTACGGTTTCTGAAATGCAGCCGGGAATCTTCTCTTCAAATCATCCAGGTCGACCCGCTCCGCTTCGACCAGAAACGAACTGCTGACCATCCCCGCACAGTTTCTGGAAATGACGTTGTGCGGCGAAATCAGATTGATCGCGCCTCCGCGGTCCAGTTCCCCCGGAATCAGATAATCCGCCCTTGCTCCGTGATCCACATAGACAGCACCCGGCATGATCCTTTCCCAGACTTTCGCTCCGCAGAGCACGCCCCCTCTTTCGTTGTAGACGTTTACGATATCACCGTCGGCGATCCCTCTCGCCTCCGCGTCTGCCGGATTCATCCAGACCGGCTCATACAGGTATCCGTCCGCCCCCCGCACCTTGCAGGTCACGATCTCATGAAACCAGTCATTGTCGTCCAGATTGGCGTGAACTCTGTGGCGGGGATGGTTGCTTACCATCAGCAGCGGATATTTCTTGGATCTTTCTCCGCCTAAACGTTCATCATGAAAATCACTGCTTTCGACCCAGTGCGGAACCGGCTGTCTCTCCATATCTTCCGGGAAATATGTTTTTAAATCGATGGATTCGAATTCCAGCAATCCGGAAGGCGTGGTCAGCGGGTTGTTTGCGGGATCCTTATAAAAATCATACATCCCGGGGGAATGTTCCTCCCAGTCCGGGTCAACCGGCGCCACATAGTAGCCCTTCTCCTGAAATTCCTCCCAGGTCAGCAGTCCGCGCTCCGGAATTCCGGAAGTATCAAACCCGTATTTAATCAGCTCGGGAATGGTTTTCCCGTCCGTGTATTCCTCAAGCAGGCCGAGCCGTTCCGCTATGGCACATACGATTTCATAATCCGATTTGGATTCTCCCAGAGGTTCGATACACTTATGCTCCAGAAACATGATCTCGTAAGCGGCGCTTTCATTGTCATCGCCGATATCTTCCTCCTCAAACTTCGTATTGGAGGGAAGGACGATATCCGCGAACAGGCAGTCATTTTCCATCCAGGGATGCTGGACCAGGAAGAACTCGATCGATTCGTGCTGGTATGCCTTGGCCACCTTATTTGTGTCGTTCCAGCAGGTCAAAAGACAGGGTGTATCCGACCAGATCATATGGATCGGCGAACAGCCTTCGGCCGGATATTCGTATTTCACGAACTGTTCCTTTGCGGGGGTGCTCTGAAGAGAGGAACCGTAGATCTCAAAATGGCCGTTCAGGATCGCATCGTGAACCAGCGTTTTGGGAATGAACTGCCTCGGAAGTCCCTTCCACGGGAAGGGCTGATACCCGGTATAGGCCTGTCTCACGGTCATGTGGCTGTTCATAATACTGTTGGGCGTAGGCGGATAGTTGGGATGATCCTCTCCGCCGAACACCGCCCGGTTGATGATACAGAAGGAGTGCACCCCGGGTCTCCCGAGTCCCTGCATGGCCAGAAGTGCGGCTTCCGTCCGGACCGGTTCATGGGAATACGGTCCGCGGATAGAGCCTCCACCGAATCCGTGCAGGACCGACGTAGTGCTGTGGCCCCATTCATCGGCCAGCGCCTTGATGATCCGGGAGGGAATCCCGCATTTGGAGGAGGCCCACTCCGGTGTTTTTGGAATTCCGTCCTCATCGCCCAATACATAGGCGGCAAATTTATCGAAGCCGATGGAATGCGTGTCCAGATACTCCTGGTCATACGTTCCGTTTTTTATCCACAGATACGCGATGGCCAGATGCAGGGCGGTATCCGTATTGGGGAGGATCGGGATCCATTTGTCGGCAAATACGGCAGCGCCGTAATTCAGATCCGGGCAGATGTAAATCTGCCTGATCCCGATCTCATGAAAAAACTGGCAGTATCTGCTTACGTGATCCCCGCTGTTAAAGCCGCGTGTCGTTGTGGTCGGATCGCACCCCTCGAAAATGAGCAGATCACTGTTTTTACATATATCCGAGTACAGATTCGTACAGCCGGGCATGAGGCCGAAGGGCTCCCCGCCCCAAAAGTGCTTGGTGCCCCAGTACCAGCCTTCCCAGCTGTCCGGATTCCGCACCTGCATGGTGAAACCGCCGAGCAGATCAAGAAGCTTGAAATGGCAGCCGTGGGGGCCGTGCACGATCTTCGTCTCTCCGTGTCCGTCTCCCTGGCCGAATATGGCCCAGGGTCCGTATGTATCGATCACTCTGTGTATCTCGTTTGAAATGATGTCCAGCGCTTCATCCCAGGAAATGCGCTCGTATCCGGATATCCCCCGGTTCTGGGGATTCCGCTCCCCGTTCGGATCCCAGTCCACCCGCTTCACCGGATACAGGATCCGGTTGGGTGAATATATGCTTTTTTTATACCCCAGTCCAAACGGACCGACACAGGTCTTCTCCGGCGCGCGGAATGTTTTTCCGCGTGCTTCGAACTTCCAGGGCCTGATATGCGCTTCATTATATTTCCAGTCGTACCGGAACGGCCGGACTCGTAAAATCTTACCGTCTTTCACATCCACCGCAGCCACATGCGAACCGTTACAAAATGCTGAATAACCAGTGCTTTTAAAACAAACTTTTACATCCGGATCTGCCAACAGAAAAACCTCCTTTTCCGAATCCAGAAGACATGTTATTCAGAGTCTGCTAAGAATTCAGCGCAAGCCGGATACTGCGCGGCTTAACGACCGGGTTCATACATTCTATGACCTGCGGGACCCTGACGCCTTCCTCCCGCGAGTACAGCAGCTGCAGCCCCTCAAAGGCTGCATCAACATCCAGCAGCATCTCCGCACAATCATCGAGTTTGCTGAGAACATTGTCATCCAGCTCCTCAAAAGGAACCAGCATCCAACCGTATCTGTCCCAGTTCAGCAGCTCGATCTTATTGACCGAAGCCAGATCCAGCAGCAGATTGGACAACAGGACATTTTCTCCGCGGAACGGATCTCCCCGAAACCGCCCGGAAGGAATTTCACCCGCACGCCACCTGAGCCAAGCCTCAGAAGCCGGCAGGAATTCGCCCTCCAGGAACCCCGCGGAATCATACTGAGTCCATGCCGAGCCATCCCAGAATTCCACAAGATCGTAGCTTTTGAAAACAGGCTCGACATCTCCGAAGTTCAGCTGTTCCCGGCCCGGCGTATAGCCGACTCTTTTCCTGCAGGGAATATTCCGGTTCCTCAGGATCGAACAGAGAATGCTGGCGTAGTCGCTTGCAGAAGCGAAAACCCGTTCCGTAACATCCCGCCTTGACGTAAGCGGCGCGTCACAGAGTGCCATTAAGTTTTCCAGAATGCGTGAAACAAAAAGCGAGTCAGTCTGCAGCAGCATCTCTGTTCCGACAGGAAACTCGTACCAAGTTTTATAATTCAGAAAAAGCCCTTGTACAACTTCCCGGACATCATCCAACGATTCAGGCAGATCATGATAGAGGCTCTCGTAATCACCCGGGTCAGTAATCGGACTCTGTTTTGAAAAATAATCACAAGTGTTCATGATAGATTTCAGCGAGCGCCTGCATTCAACAATCAGCGGACACCGCAAAGTCCTTTCTTTGAAATATTGCTGTCTGCTGACGGGGTGGACAGTATCCCGTCAAGCGGCCAGTCTAAATTATTTTTAAAAATATTATAACCAATATTGAAAAAATTGCAAACCGGATTTTCCATGAACAGGCCAGTTGATTCAGGGGAAATCCGGCCAGAGAAAAAGGCCGTACGGGAAAAGAACTGTTTCCCCGTACGGCCTCTTAAAAATGTTTTTCGTACCTTTATATCAGCTCTTGCTGAAATCCACCTTCCCATTGACAATATACCAGGTTCCGAAGCTGTTATCGGCCCATCCGGTATAAGCAAAGATGACTTTTCCGTCCTCCACGTACCACCAGCCGTAATCATTCTTCTCCACGCTGGTTACGCTGAAGTCCACCTTGCCTTCCCTGATGAACCACCAGCCGTAGTCGTTGGCGTAATTGGCGATACCGGTGTAGCCGAACTGGACCTGGCCGCCCAGTATATACCACCAGCCGTACTGGTTCTGCTCCACGCTGTTGCAGTTA
Source organism: Oscillospiraceae bacterium (assembly GCA_021203885.1). GTDB lineage: Bacteria > Bacillota > Clostridia > Oscillospirales > Oscillospiraceae > JAJPXI01. Next base: position 25,840 of record JAJQAH010000076.1, read on the forward strand.
AAATCGACCTTGCCGTCGACCACGCGCCACCAGCCGTACCGATTCTCCTCGACGCTGGTTTCGCTGAAGTCGACTTTTCCGTTCTTAATGTACCACCAGCCGTAGTCATTGCAATAGTCGCCTACCCCGGTATAGCTGAAGTCAACCTTGCCGTCCAGCACGTACCACCAGCCGTAATCGTTCTGTTCCACGCCGTTCTTTGAAAAGTCGACCATTCCGTTTTCCACGTAATACCAGCCGGAATCGTTGCAGACGTTGGAAACGCCCGTATGATTCGTCTGGACTTTTCCCCCGACGACTTCATACCAGCCGTCCGTATCGTTCACGGTCCCTTCGACCACGCTGTCCTCGGCAAAGATCACCTTGCCGTCTTCCACGTACCACCAGCCGTAGTAATTCTGGGCGAGACCGGTATAGCTGAAATCCACTTTTCCCTCATTGATGTACCACCAGCCGTAGTCGTTCGCGTGATTGGCCACGCCGGTATAGTCGGTCTGGACCTCATCGTCGATCGTATACCACCAGCCCTCTTCACCTTCATACTCCATATTGACCACGTCGCCGTCAAATTGCGACGGATCCGCAAGGTTCACGGAATTGCCCGTTTTCCCGGACTCCGTCGATCCGGTGGTATAGTATTCCAGATCCAGGTCCACGTTGCCGCTGATGCCGTCGATCT
>JAJQAH010000096.1 GCA_021203885.1 Oscillospiraceae bacterium
GAACCCTCACAAACAGAGTCAGAGTCTGCCGTGCTACCATTACACAATCCGGCCGTGCGCAGATATTATTATACCCGAAACGCCCTTTTTGTCAAGTATTTTGCGGCCGCCGGAAAATAAATCGTTCCTGCCGTCCGTACGTGGATGTTTCGGTCCTTTCTGAACCCGGCCGGATTATTATGTTCAGCCGGACATGGTTAGGCCGGTATGCCGATGATTATATTCCTCTAACTTATACGCAAAAAAGAAGCAGCTTAAAAACCGCTGCCTCATTTTTTCCCGCTTACTCTCACCGCAAAAATTGTACCGCCTCAGAAGAAAATTGTCAACACCGTTTTTCCTTACCAGGCTGATTATTTTTGCGTCAGCGGGAGTTCAAAAATTTCAGGGTGAAAAGTCCGCATCCGCGGCTGCGGACGCGCCGTCTGCGGAGCAGCCGGCCGCCGCGGCGTTGATCTCCGCCGCCGCCTCCTCCGGGACGCGGGGGGTCACGTCTCCCCTCTTCACCTCTTCAAATTCTTCCACGATCTCCTGATCCGGCGGCGCCGTCAGCAGGCTGACCACCACCAGGGCGATGCAGGCCAGCAGGAAGGCCGGCAGCAGCTCGTAGATATCCAGCACGCCGCCGATGGGGGCGATCAGATACTTCCACACGAACACCATGACGCCGCCCGTGATCATGCCGGCCAGGGCGCCCCACTTATTGGTCCGCTTCCAGAACAGGGAGAACAGCACCACCGGCCCGAAGGCGGCGCCGAAGCCCGCCCAGGCGAAGGACACGATGCCGAAGACGGAGCTGTCCGGGTCGCTGGCGATGAACACGGCGACGATCGCCACCACGATGACGGTCAGCCGGGCCACCAGCATCTCCGTGCGCTTGGTCAGTTTCAGCTTGAACAGGGACTGGACGATATCCTGGGAGACGCTGGAGGACGCCGCCAGCAGCTGGGAGTCCGCCGTGGACATGGTGCAGGCCAGAATGCCGGCCAGCACGATGCCCGCGAAGATAATGGCCACCCAGCCGTTCTCGCTGATCAGCATGGCGATCCGGATGATGACGGTCTCCGACTCCACGGAGTCCAGCGTGGCGATCTCGCCCGCGTGGGACATGGCGATGCCGATAATGCCGATCAGCACGGCCACGGCCATGGAGATCACCACCCAGACGGAGGCCACCCGGCGGGAGGTCTTCAGGTTCTTCTCGCTCTTGGTGCCCATGAACCGCAGCAGGATGTGGGGCATGCCGAAGTAGCCCAGGCCCCAGGCCAGCGTGGAGACGATGGTCAGCACCGAGTAGGAACTGGACGTGCCGGTGGCGGCGTCGTAGGTCTGGGTCATGCTGAAGTACCCGGGCAGTTCCTTGGCGTTCTCGATCACGTCGGAGAAGCTGCCCACCGCGCCGATGCCGAAGATGACGACCACGATCAGGGCGATGGTCATGAACACGGACTGGATGAAGTCGCTGGTGCTGGCCGCCATGAATCCGCCCAGGGTGGTGTAGGCGATGATGATGATCGCGCAGATGATCATGGTGGGCAGATAGGGCGCGTCGAACAGGGTCCCGAACAGCTTGCCGCAGGCCGCGAAGCCGGAGGCCGTGTAGGGGACGAAGAACACCACGATGACCACCGCCGCGATGATCTGCAGCATCTTCTTATTGTCGTGGAAGCGTTTGGAGAAGAACTCCGGGATCGTGATCGCCCGGATCTTCTCGCTGTACCGGCGGATCCGCTTGGAGACGAACAGCCAGTTCAGGTAGGTGCCCACCGCAAGGCCTATGGCCGTCCAGGCCGCGTCGGCCAGGCCGCTGATGTAGGCAAGGCCCGGAAGCCCCATCAGCAGATAGCTGCTCATGTCCGAGGCCTCCGCGCTCATGGCCGTCACCAGGGGGCCCAGTTTCCGGCCGCCGAGATAGAAGTCGCTGACCGTGGTGGACTGCCTGGAGTAGAACACGCCCACCAGGATGATGAATACCAGGTATGCCGCGATGACCGCCAGCATACCCCATGTGGCGCCGCTCATATTTCTCTCTTTCCTTTCATTTTCATATCACACACAAATTTTCCCGCTCAGTTTTTAAGGCTCTGCATGGGCGCCGGGATCCGGCCGCCCCTTTTGATAAAGTCCGCGCTGGAGGCGGTGTGGACCGGCATGACGGGGGCGCTGCCCAGCAGGCCCCCCATCTCCAGGGTGTCGCCGACGCCGGCGCCGGGCACTGGGATGACGCGGACGGCGGTGGTCTTGGAGTTGACCATGCCCACGGCCGCCTCGTCGGCGATGATGGCGGCCAGGGTATCCGCTGAGGTGTCCCCCGGCACCGCGATCATGTCCAGGCCCACCGAGCAGACGCAGGTCATGGCCTCCAGCTTGTCGATGGTCAGGGTGCCCTGCCGGGCGGCGGCGATCATGCCCTCGTCCTCGGACACGGGGATGAAGGCGCCGGACAGGCCGCCCACGGAGGAGGAGGCCATGACGCCCCCCTTCTTCACCGCGTCGTTCAGCAGGGCCAGCGCCGCGGTGGTGCCGTGGGTGCCGCAGACCTCCAGGCCCATGTCCTCCAGGATCCGGGCCACGCTGTCCCCCGCCGCCGGGGTCGGCGCCAGGGACAGGTCCACGATGCCGAAGGGCACCTGCAGCCGTCTGGAGGCCTCCCGGGCCACCAGCTGGCCCATGCGGGTGATCTGGAAGGCGGTCTTCTTCACGGTCTCGGCCACCACGTCCAGGGGCTGTCCCTTCACGTCCTGCAGGGCGTGGTGGATGACGCCGGGACCGGAGACGCCCACGTTGATGACGCACTCCCCCTCCCCGACGCCGTGGAAGGCGCCGGCCATGAAGGGATTGTCCTCCACGGCGTTGCAGAAGACCACCAGCTTGGCGCAGCCGAAGCCGTCCCTCTCTGCCGTCTTCTCCGCCGTGTCCCTGATGACCTGCCCCATCATGGCCACCGCGTCCATGTTGATGCCCGCTCTCGTGGAGCCCACGTTGACGCTGGCGCAGACCAGATCGGTGGAGGCCAGCGCCTCCGGGATCGCGGAGATCAGCTTCCGGTCGTTTTCGGTGATGCCCTTCTGGACCAGGGCGGAAAACCCCCCGAGAAAATCCACGCCGGTGGCCGCGGCCGCCCGGTCCAGGGCGGCGGCGAAGGGCACATAGTCCTCCGTCTCACTGGCACCGGCCACCAGGGCGATCGGGGTCACCGAGATCCGCTTGTTCACGATGGGGATCCCGAACTCCCTCTCGATGTCCTCTCCCGTCCGGACCAGGTTCTCGGCCCGGGCGCAGATCTTGTCGTAGATCTTCCGGCAGGCGGCCTCCGGGTCGCTGTCGCAGCAGTCCAGAAGGGAGATCCCCATGGTGATCGTGCGGATGTCCAGGTGCTGCTGGTCGATCATCTGGATGGTGGACAGGATGTCCTGTGTGTTGATCATGCTTCCCGCCCCCTTTTCTAGATCTGGTGCATGGCGTTAAAGATGTCCTCCCGCTGGATGCGGATGGACAGGCCCATGTCCCGGCCGCTGTCCTCCAGCTCCCGGGCCAGGTCGTCCACCGGCACGTCGCAGCCGGACAGGTCCACCAGCATGATCATGGTGAAATACTCCTGCATGACGGTCTGGCTGATATCCAGGATATTCACCCGGTGCGCCGCCAGATGCGTGCCCACGGACGCGATAATGCCCACGGTGTCTTTTCCGATGACGGTAACGATCGCCCTCATTTCTCTTCCTCCTGCAGTTCATCCAGGGTCAGTCCGAACCCCGGCATGAAGTTCTCCATAAAATATTTCAGCTCCGGCAGCGGATTGGCGTCCAGCTGCGCGCGGGTCTGTTCCATGGCCTTCTCGAATTCCCGGTTGCCCGCCCGGGTCTCCTCCACGCATTTGATGTAGGCCGCCAGCTTGTCGGCGGTCTTGACGATGGCCAGAAGATCCGGATCCAGCTCCTCCCGGACCAGCGGCCGGAAATCCTCCTTCAGCTCGTCCGGCAGCAGGTCGATCAGCCGGTCGGCCGACACCTTCTCCACCTGCTTGTAGGCGTCCCGGATCTCCGGGTTGTAGTACTTGACCGGCGTGGGCAGGTCCGCCGTCAGGATCTCCGACGCGTCGTGGTACAATGCGGCGGCCGCCGCCGCGCCGGCATCGATGTCGCCGCCGAAGATCCGGTTCCGGATGACGGCCAGGGCGTGGGCCAGCACGGCCACCATGTGGGAGTGCTCCTGGATGTTCTCCTGGCTGGTGTTGCGCATCAGGCCCCAGCGGTTGATGTACCGCTCCCGGGAGATCAGCGCGAAAAAATTGTAATTCAAGAAAAATCCCCCCGTTCCGGAGTTGACCCGAAAATTTCTTTGTGCTATCATTTCACAATAGGCCCGGGGATCTGTCCGGGCCGGGCAATACAGAGACATTATACACAATTCCGGAAAGGGGGTCAAGGTGTCTTGACCGTATCTTTCTATACACTCGGGTGCAAGGTGAATCAGTACGAGACCCAGGCCATGGAGCAGGAGATGACCCGCCGGGGCCACACGCTGGTCCCCTTCGGGGAGCCGGCGGACGCCTGCGTCATCAACACCTGCTCGGTGACCGCGGAGGGGGACCGGAAGTCCCGGGGCGCGGTGCGCCGGGCCAGGCGGGAATGCCCGTCGGCCGTGGTGGCCGTCTGCGGCTGCTTCCCGCAGGTCCATGCGGACCAGGCGGCGGAACTGGGCGCGGATCTGGTCATGGGCAGCGCGGACCACGGGGTATTCCTGGACCGGCTGGAGGCGCTGGCGGCGGTGCCGCCGGCGGACCGGGCGTTTTTGCTGGACCCGGGGGATCCCATGAAGCGCCGGGATTTTGAGCGGCTGCCCGCCGGGGGCCTGGCTGACCGCACCCGGGCCCTTCTGAAAGTGGAGGACGGCTGCGTCAATTTCTGCTCCTACTGCATCATCCCCTACGCCCGGGGGCCGGTCCGGTCCCTGCCCATGGACGAGGCCAGGGCGCAGGCGGTCCGGCTGGCGGAGCAGGGCTACCGGGAGCTGGTGCTGACCGGCATCGAGCTGTCCTCCTGGGGATCCGACCTGCCCGGGCATCCGCTGCCGGAGCAGCTGATCCTGGAGATCTGCGAGGCGGCCCCCTCGCTCCGGGTCCGGCTGGGCAGCCTGGAGCCCCGGACCATCACCGACTCCTTCTGCCAGTACTGCGCGGGGCTGGACAATCTGTGCCCCCACTTCCACCTGTCCCTGCAGAGCGGCTGCGACGCCACCCTGCGGCGGATGAACCGGAAATACGACACCGCCCGGTACCTGGAGTCCGTCAATCTGCTGCGCCGGTATTTCCCCGGCTGCGCCGTCACCACGGACCTGATCACGGGCTTTCCCGGGGAGACGGAGGAGGAGTTCGCCGAGACGCTGGACTTTCTGGAGACCTGCCGTTTCTCCGCCATGCACATATTCCCCTACTCACCCCGGCCCGGCACGCCTGCGGCCGAACTGCCTGACCAGGTTCCCCGCAAAGAGGCGGAGGAGCGGGCGCGGAAGGCTTCCTTCCTGGCGTGGAAAATGAAGCGGGACTATCTGGAACGCTGCACCGACTCGGTGCTGGATGTGCTTTTTGAGACCGGGTCCCGGGGCTACGCCCAGAACTACGTGGAGGTCCGGGTGGACGAGGAGGTGCCCAGAAACTCCCTTCTTCCCGTCAT
>JAJQAH010000003.1 GCA_021203885.1 Oscillospiraceae bacterium
CGGAGACAGAGATGATGAAGCCTATTTTCGAGAAGGACCCCGAGCTGCTGACCGGCACCATCGCACGCGTTCCCGCCGGCCGTGTGGGCAAGGTCGAAGACTGCGCCGGACTGGCCATGTTCTTCGCATCTGATGCTTCCTCTTTCGTGACCGGCCAGATCCTCTATCCGGACGGAGGCCTGTGCACGCTGCAGTAAGTTTCAGCGGAAAACATTTTGTAAATTCTGGAATAAAAATATATTAAATGTAAAAGGTGTTGTTTTTGTATGAAAGAAGCTGTTATTGTTGCTGCTGTCCGTCTGCCCGTCGGGCGTGTCGGAGGAGCCCTGTCCAAGATCCGCCCGGAGAAAATGGGCGGCATGGTGGTCAGAGAAGCGCTGAAGCGCGGGAAAGTAGACCCCGAGCAGGTTGACGAGTGCATTTTCTGCTGCTGTGACGATGAGGACATTAAAATTTCAGGAAGGGTCGTAGCCCTGGAAGCCGGACTGCCCATCGAGGTGCCCGGGTATCAGATCCAGCGCGGCTGCGGTTCTTCCCTGACCGCCGTGTGGGATGCCACCATGATGGTTCAGACCGGTTTCGCCGAGTGTATCGTCTGCGGCGGCACGGAGAGCACCAGCTTTGCTCCCTATCTGATGAGCAGGCCCACAAGGGCCTATGCTCAGGCACCCATGCCCTGGTCCACCCCGATTTTCTCCCCCGAGGAATACGGGAACCTGCCCAACGGTCCCACGGCCGACAACATCGCAAAACGGTTCAACATTACCCGTGAGGACTGCGACGCCTTTGCTGTGGAGAGCCACCGCAAAGGGGCCCTGGCCTATGAGAACCACCGCTTCGATGAGCAGCTCCTCCCCGTGGAGGTTAAGCTGAAGGGCGGAAAAACGATGCTCTTCGACCGGGACGAGCCTCTGCGGGATGACTGCAACATGGAGAGCCTGTCCAAACTCAAGCCCTCTTTCTCGCCGGACGGCGTGTGCACGGCCGGGAACAGCTCTCCCCTGGTGGACGGCGCTTCCTGCGTCATCGTCATGGAGAGAGAGAAAGCCGAGTCTATGGGACTCGATATCATGGCCAAGGTGTCTAATTTCGCCGATGCCGGCTGCGAGCCCGACATCATGGGCGAGGGCCCGGTCCATGCCTGCCGGAAACTGTTCAAGAAGACCGGCCTGACCTGGGATGACATCGACCTGATCGAGATGAACGAGGCCTTTGCCGCCCAGTCCGTCCACTGCCTGCGTGAACTGAAGATGCCTGTCGAGAAACTGAATGTCAACGGCGGCGCCATCGCGCTGGGCCACCCATTTGCTGCGACCGGCACCATCCTGGTGACCAAGATGGTCTACGAGATGCGCCGGATCGACGCGCAGCGCGGAGTCGTAACGTTCTGCATCGGCGGCGGCCAGGGCGTTGCCATGCTGCTGGAGAAACCCTGAGTTTTGTTTGAATTCCATACGGCGGTCCGCATGGTGCGGACCGCCGTATGGAGAATTTTTACTTACCGTATATCACATTTTATTTTGAAAGGAGACCATTTTTATGAAAACAATCATTACTGCCGCACTGTGCGGCGCGGTGACACCCAAGGAGAAGTGTGCCGCCCTGCCTGTCACGCCTGAGGAGATCGCCGAGGACGGCATCCGCTGCTGGAAGGCGGGCGCTTCCATTCTGCATCTGCATATGCGTGACGACGAGGGCCACGGCACGATGGATGTGAACAAGTTCCGCGAGACGGTCAAGATCCTGCGCGGGGAGTGCGATGCCGTTCTGAACCTGACCACTTCCGGAGAGCTGAACGTTTCCGATGAGCGCCGTATGGAGCACATCATCGAATTAAAGCCCGAGATGGCCACTTTTGACTGCGGCACGCTGAATACCGGGGACGGTATTTTTGAGAACAGGCAGGAGTTCCTGGAGAAGCTGGCGAAAGTCATGATCGATAATGACATTAAGCCGGAAGTCGAAGTGATGGACATCGGCATGATGAACGCCTGCAAGTGGTTTGCCGACAAGGGAATTCTGAAGAAACCCGTTCACTATCAGTTCGTGCTTGGCTTCGGACTTTTCGGTGCACCGGCCACTCCGCAGAATCTGTGCTATATGCATGATCAGCTGCCGGAAGGTTCCACCTGGTCCGCTTTCGGGACCGGCGCTGCCCATCTGCCCATTCTCTACACCGCACTGGCTCTGGGCGGCAATGTACGTGTGGGACTGGAAGACAATGTCTGGTACACCAAGGGTGTTCCCGCTACCAATGAGATGCTGGTCTCCCGCGCCGGCCGTCTGATTCAGGAGTTCGGCAACGAAGTGGCCACTCCGGACGATGCCCGCGAGATCCTCGGCCTGAAGAAGTAAGGAGGGCACAATGGCTGATCATGCTGCCTTTGTGGGCTCCGGTCTGATCGGAACCGGGCTGGCCCTGAACTGCATCACCCACGGGGTTCCCGTGGTGCTGCAGACACGTTCTCAGACGGAGCGCGTAAAAAACCGCATGGCCGAAGGACTGGACTTCTATGTGGATCATAATATCATCACGCCGGAGGAGAGAGAAAAGGCCGCTGGTCTGATCACAATCACGACCGACGTGGAGGAGGCCGTCAAGGGCGCCCGCTTTATTCAGGAATCCGGACCGGACTCCATCGACCTGAAGCATCAGCTGATTGCCCGGATCGAAGCCGTGGCGGACCCGGATGTGGTCATCGCCACATCTACATCCAGCCTTTCGATCACGGAAGTCTTTTCCGAGGCTGAGCACCCGGAGCGCTGCATGGGCGGACATCCCTATAACCCCGCCAATCTGATCCCCCTGGTGGAGATCACCCGGGGCGAGCGCACCGAAGATGCCTATATCGCCAAAGCAAAGGAATTCTACACCGAGATCGGCAAGGAGCCCGTGGTGCTGAATAAGGAAGTGATCGGCTTTATCGCCAACCGCTATCAAAGTGCCATCCACCGCGAGGCAGTGGATCTGGTGGAGAACGGCGTTTGTTCCGTGGAGGACGCCGATAAGGCTTTGGTCTACAGTGTTGGCCTCCGCTGGAGTGTCATGGGCCAGTATCTGACCATGCACCTGGGCTGCGCGCCGGAAGGGATCGCCAACTTCAACAACAAGTACCATGTGGACGTCACCAAACCGGACGCACGGCTGAGCCACATGCCTACCTGGACGACTTTCCCCGCCGACTGGTGCGAGAAGGCGGCCGAGGGACTGGAGCAGGAGATCGCGGACCGCACCCCGGAAATGGGACAGGATATCCCGTCCATCGAGGCATGGCGCGATAATATGTTGGTCGAGACCCTGCGCCTGCACGGAAAACTGTAATTACCCGCAAAAATTAAATTATTAAAGAAGGAAGGATGACGGACTGTGAAAATTTTAGTCTTAAATCCCGGCTCCACTTCCACCAAAGTGGCCATATACGAAGACGACCAGGAGGTCTGTAAAAAATCCCTTTCCCACTCCAAGGAAGAGCTCAGCCAGTTTGACGAGCTTCTGGATCAGCTGGAGTTCCGGTATGATCTGATCATGGATTTTCTCCGTGAGGAGAACTGTGATCCCAGCACGCTGGACTGCATCGTGTCCCGGGGCGGATCCCCTCCCAACGTATCTTCCGGGGCTACGAGGATCAACGACGCCCTGGTCACCGCGCTGAGAGAGCGGCCCAAGGAGCCCCATCCCGCTTCGCTGGGTCCCATCATTGCGGACCGGATGGCCAAAGAATACGATATTCCGGCCTTTATTTACGATCCTATTACCTCGGATGAGATGAATCCGCTGGCCAAGGTATTTGGAGTGAAGGGCATCGAGCACGACGGAATGTGCCACTTTCTGAATACGCATGCCATGGCTATCAAGGTTGCCCAGGAGCTGAACAGGCCCTTTGAGGAACTGAACCTGATCGTGGCCCACCTCGGCGGCGGCTGCTCCATGTGTTTCTGGGCCAAAGGACATCCGATCGACGAGGTTCCCGGCGATGCCTGCACATTCTCCTCGGAGCGCTGCGGCCCTCTGCGCGGGGAAAAACTGCTGCAGCTGACCAAGGAGTACGATTATAAGACCATGGAAAAATGGTTCCACGGACAGGGTGGCTTCGTCTCCCTGCTGGGGACGAACGACCTGCGCGAAGTGGAGAATATGATTGTGGCAGGCGACGAGTATGCCCTGCTTTGTGAGCAGGCCATGGCCTACCAGCTGGCCAAGAAGATCGCGATGCTGTTCCCTGTCACGTTCGGGGACGTGGATGGTATTATCCTGACCGGCGGCGGAGCATACTGGGAGAGGCTGATGAAGGATATCGAGGCCCGCCTGGCTTTCCTGAACACCCCCATTTATGTACGCCCCGGTGAAAACGAGATGCAGGCCCTTGCGGAAGGCGCTCTGCGTGCCATGCGCGGGGAAGAAATCGTACACGACTACGAAGGGTAAATAAAAATTTTCTGAAAGGAGCGAGACAGTATGGAACTTCACAGCCTGGATGAGATCCTGGATATGTCAAAAAACATAGAGCAGAAGCAGACTGTAGCTGTCGCCGGCGCGGCCAAGGACGCCGTGATCGATGCGGTTCTGGAAGCGGTCGACAACGACCTGGTTACCCCGATCCTCGTGGGCGATACCAAGCAGATCCGTGAAATGCTCAGCGACCGGAACAGGAATCCGGATGACTTTGAGATCGTGGAGACCTATGAGAACCAGACACCGGCCGACACGGCCGTGGAACTGATCAAGGAGGGCAAGGCCGGCTTCCTGATGAAGGGAAGCGTGGAGACTTCCGATCTTCTGCATCCCGTCGTTAAGAAGGAAAACGGCCTCCGGACCGGACGCACGATCTCCCATGTGGCGTTTTATCAGCTGCCGTTCTACCACAAGCTGCTGATCACCACGGACTGCGGTATTACAGCTTATCCGAAGCTGAACCAGAAGAAAGATATCATTATCAACGCGGTGGAGACTCTGCGCCTGCTGGGATATGATGAACCCAAGGTGGGCGTACTGTGCTGCAAGGAGACCCCGGACGAGGGTCTGCCGGAGACTATTGAGGCCCGTCAGCTTCAGGAGATGGCAGAGAACGGTGAGATGGGCAAGTGCAAAGTGGTTGGTCCTATCTCCTACGATCTGGCCATGAGCGCCGACCGTGCGAAACTGAAGCACTATGACTGCCCCTATTCCGGTGACTTTGATATATTGGTGGTGCCTAATATCCATGCGGGCAACATCCTGGGTAAGTGCCTGGAACTGTATCCTGATGTCATCATGTGCAGTTATGTCTCCGGGGCCCGGATCCCGATCGTGCTGACCTCCAGAGCGGCGCCCGCCAAGGAGCGTCTGACCTGTTTGGCTCTGGCCAATATCATAGCCAGCCGCCGGGAGGATTAATCCCGCAGTATTTCCCCGCAAATACAGACCCAAAGGAGCAGCCCCGTGTTTCGGTAATCTGGTACCGATGCGGGGCTGCTTTGCACCTGCAGAGGAAAAGCAACCCGGCAGATGAGCGCAAAGGGCAGGTCAAATTTCAAATATCCCCTTGACAATTTTCACGGCCAGTGCTATGATTGTTACATGTTTGTAACCAGTCTGACATTTTTGTAAGGGGTTTGTTATGAAGAAAAGACTTTTAA
>JAJQAH010000092.1:0-14205 GCA_021203885.1 Oscillospiraceae bacterium
AATCCGTTCCGGGCCGCACCGCCTGCGGCCGGGCGCCGGATACAGGCACTTGTTTTTTCTGCCATTTGTGGTAGAATGTTTCTATATTATTTTAACGGAGGAGGCGGGAATATGAAAGAGAAAGAGAAAGAGGAAGAGGAAGAAGAAAAGGATTTCGTGTCCCATGTTGAGAATAAAGGCGACATACATATATCGAATGAGGTGCTGGCCGGTATCGCCGCAACGGCTGCCAAGGAAGTGGACGGTGTGAAAGCTTTGTCCGGCGGACGGCTGACGGCCTCTCACGGCCAGATCCAGGGGAAAAAACTCGGCAGCAGCGTGGAAGTGGAAGTGGAAGGCGACAGAATCTCCGTTAATCTGTCCATACTGGTCCAGTACGGATGCGTGATCCCGGATGTCGCACGCGCGGTGCAGGATGCTGTCTCGGACGCACTTGAGAAAGCGACCGGTATGTCCGTGGACAATGTGAATGTCCAAGTGGCCGGCGTTACCTATCAGCGCTGAAATAAGCTGTGGTGTAGAGGGGCGGAGGTGTTCAGGCACTTTCGCCCTTCTGACAGTTTGCTCATTTTTAGCATAGTTTTTTCCCTGACCGTTCCTGTCATTTCCTTACAAAATTTTTGTGAAGGTGGCTCCATATCATGTATCCCAGACTCACAATCGACAAATCGATTATCGCGGAAAATGTCCGTGTGGTGACTTCTCTCTGCGCATCCCACGGGATCGGCGTGACCGGCGTCACGAAAGTGTTTCGCGGCGACCCGGAGATCGCGAAGATTTATCTGGACAACGGGGTCACAGGACTTGGAGATTCCAGGATTGCCAACCTGCGCCGGCTGAGTTCCCTGGACTGTGAAAAATGGCTGATCCGGATGCCGGGCCCGTCACAGGCGGAGGATACTGTCAAATACAGCGACGTATCCCTAAATTCTGATCTGACGACCCTGCGCGCTCTGGAAGATGCCTGCGAGGCCTGCGGGTGTACGCATAAGGTGGTGCTCATGTATGATCTGGGCGATCTTCGGGAAGGCTTTATCGACCGGGACGAATTACGGCGTGCCGCAGATCTGGTGGACGGCTGCAGCCGCCTGACACTGGCGGGCGTGGGGACCAATCTCACCTGCTTTAATTTTGTGCATCCGGATACGGAAAAGCTGACGGAACTGGTCGAGGCCGGACATGAGATCGGGGCGGACACCTATGTCAGCGGCGGGAATTCCGCGACACTGGATCTGATGATGCGGGGCGGGATCCCGGAGGGAGTCAATCTTCTCCGCCTCGGTGAATCTCTCCTGTTCGGCAGGGAACGGGCCCATTACCGGTATCTTGACGGCACGCGCAACGACGCGTTTATGCTGGATGCGGAGATCATTGAACTGCGCGAAAAGCCCTCCATGCCCTGGGGAGAGTTCGGCGTGGACAGCTACGGAAGGTCGCCTGAGCATCATGACCGGGGGATCAGGCTCAGGGCGATCTGCGCTCTGGGCAGACAGGATGCGGATTTTGAGACGCTGTGGCCGACAGATCCGGGCATTGAGATCCTGGGGGCCAGCAGCGACCATGTCATGCTGGATCTGACGGATGCCTGCCAGACATATCGTGTGGGCGGAACTGTCCGTTTCAGACTCGGCTACTTTGCCCTGATGCGGGCCTATACCAGCGATTACGTCGAGAAATGCTATCTTTAGATTTTTTGGCGGAAAAATCGGCGGATGATCTAAATTTGGAGGGAAAAATATGAGCAGGACAGCGGCGCGGAAGATCGCGGTCAGGATCGCCTTTCAGCTGTATATTCCAGGACAGGATATCGACCAGGTCCTGGAACATTCGCTGAGCGAAGATTTTTTAAGGCAGATGATGGCGGAGGACCCGGATGATCCGGACCATCCCGTTTCCGATGAGACGCTGGACGAGAAGCAGAAAAAATACGTTGAGACATTGGTCCGCGGTATTTATGAGCACACGGACGAGCTGAACGGTTATATCGAAAAATATGCGGTCGGGCGGAAACTGGCCCGTATCGACAAAATGGCCGCCGTGATCCTGCGGGTGGCCATGTATGAAATTTTGTATATGGATGAGGTGCCCGCTGCGGTGGCGATCAATGAGGCGGTCAAGATCGCGAAAAACTATACGGACGAAAAGACAGTCAAATTTATCAACGGGATCCTGGGTTCCTTCGTCCGGAACGAGCAGATCCCGGAGAAAACGAAAACAACATGACGGAAACGTGCTGTCTGGGGCTGGATACCAGTAATTACACCACGTCGGCCTCCGTGTTTGACGGGGAACATATGGAGAAAGCGGGCAGACTGCTGCCCGTCCCCGAGGGAGCTCTCGGGCTCCGGCAGAGCGAGGCCCTTTTTCAGCATCTGCGGCAGCTGCCGGATATCTTTTCGGCACTGGAGGATACGGATGCACTTGGTAAAATAGACGCGGTGGGAGCCAGCACGCAGCCCAGGCGTGTGGAGGGCTCGTATATGCCCTGCTTTCTTCCCGGTGAGACGCTGGGCCGCTGTATCGCCTCGTCCTTTCAGGTCCCGTTCTTCGGCTTTTCCCATCAGGAGGGGCACCTCGCCGCGGCCGCATGGTCGGCCGGGCGCCCGGATCTGCTGGATTCGCCGTTTCTGGCGTGGCATCTGTCCGGGGGCACGACGGAGATCCTGTATGTCCGTCCCGAGGGGCGCGGGATCCGCGCCGAGAAGATCGGAGGGACCAAGGACCTGTCGGCCGGACAGCTGCTGGACCGGACGGGAAAGCTGCTGGGGATCCCGTTCCCGGCCGGCGCGGAACTGGACCGGATGTGCGGGAAACTGCCCGTGGAAGATTATTACCGAGTCAAATGCAGCGGTCTTGAGTTTTCCCTCTCCGGCATAGAGAATCAGGTACAGGACCGTGCCGGAAGGGGAGAGCCGCCCGAGAGTATCGCCTGCTTCGCACTGGATACGATCACATACGCGGTCAGGAACGTGACCCGCTCGGCGCTGGAAACATACCCGGGCCTTCCCGTTCTCTGCTGCGGCGGCGTTGCCGCCAGCCGGCGCCTGCGTTCGCAGATGGAGGAAAACGAATACGCATCCGCGGAGTTTTCCAGTGACAATGCTGCCGGTATTGCCATCCTTGCGTACCGGCAACTGGAGGAGAAAAGCTGATGGAGATCTATTCCGTTTCGCAGATCAACCGCTATGTGAAAGAAATGCTCGACACGGATTCAGGGCTCAGGAACATCTATATCCGGGGTGAGCTCAGCGGCTATAAGATCGCTTCATCCGGCCATCATTATTTTACACTGAAGGACGAAAAATGCGCCATCGACTGCGCCATGTTCCGAAATCAGGCGGCTACGCTGAAATTTAAGCCGGAAAACGGCATGCAGGTCATCGCGCTCGGCCGGGTCAGCCTGTATCCGGAAGGCGGGAAGTATCAGCTGTATGTCAATGAACTGACGGCGGAGGGACTGGGAGACCTGTATCTGGCCTTCGAGCAGATGAAGGAAAAACTGACCAAAGAAGGCCTTTTCGATGAGGAGCATAAAAAAGCCCTGCCGGCGTATCCGGAACATATCATCCTGATTACTTCGGAGTCCGGTGCTGCCGTTCAGGATATGATCCGGATCCTGGGAACACGCTGGCCCCGGTGCAGGATCACCCTGATCCCCGTTCTGGTACAGGGCGAAGGCGCCGCGGAGGAGATCGCGGCGGCTGTGCGCTGGGCCAATGCCAATCTTCAGCAGGCCGATCTGATCATTACAGGACGCGGCGGCGGATCCTATGAGGACCTGATGGCCTTCAATGCGGAGTGCGTGGCGCGGGCCATTTACGACTCCGAGATCCCCGTCATTTCCGCCGTGGGCCATGAACCGGATGTGACCATAGCCGATTATGTGGCGGATGTGCGGGCGTCCACACCGTCAAACGCCGCGGAATTGGCCGTTCCGGATCAGGACGCGGTTATGGATAACCTGGAGCATCTGGGACGCCGGATGAAACGCGCGATGGAGCGGATCCTGGAGGAGCGGCGGCTGCTGATCGGCCGGTATGCGGCAAACAGGGTCCTTGCCGACCCGCTGGCCTATGTGCAGGACAGGCGGATGCAGATCGATCTTCTTCAGAGCCGGATGGTCGCCTCGCTGCGTCAGAAATTAAATCAGAATGAGAAACTGCTGGCAGGTTGTTCGGCCGGATTAAGGCCCGCACTCCAGGCCGGCGTGGTGAACAGGCAGAAGAAACTGTCATCCCTGGCCGCGGCGCTGGATGCCATGAGCCCGCTGAAGGTTCTCGGACGCGGTTATTCGATCGCCACGGATGACCGGGGATCCGTGATCTCCAGCGTGAAACAGACCAAGGCGGATGCGGAACTGAATCTGCGGCTATGTGACGGATCGCTCTCCTGCCGCGTGGAGGAAGTCATCGCGTCTGACGGAGATCAAAACTGATATTGTTCGGAGGGGAAAAGAAATGGACGAAAATAAACTGAGCTTTGAGCAGGCGGTCAAGCGGCTGGAAGAAATCGTAAATGCTCTTGAAAAGGGGGAGGCCCCGCTGGAGGAATCCCTGGCCCTTTTCGAGGAGGGAAGCGGCCTGCTGCGCCAGTGCACCGCTATCCTGGATGAGGCCGAGCAGAAGATCACAAAGCTGACTGCGCAGGAACCGGACGGAAGCGGAGAGATCCCGGCTGAGGATGAGTAATCAGGATTACCGGCAGGAATATGAGACCCGCCGCCGGCTGATCGATCAGCAGCTGGAAACTTTGTTTACGGATTCCTGTCCGCAGCAGACCCTGCTGGAGGCGATGAGATACAGCCTTCTGGCAGGGGGGAAAAGGATCCGACCGGTTCTGTGCCTTGCATTCTGCACCCTCACCGGAGGCAGGGATGAGGAGGCTGTTCCGTTCGCTTGCGGGATCGAGCTTCTGCACACGTATTCCCTGATCCACGATGATCTGCCCTGTATGGACGACGACGATCTGAGAAGGGGCGTTCCGACCTGCCATAAAAAATTCGGGGAGACCACGGCCGTTCTGGCCGGAGACGCGCTTCAGGCCGCTGCATTCCGCCTTGTGCTCTCGGCGGACTGTGACGGACAGGCAAAATCGGATGCGGCGCTGAGACTGGCGCGGGCTGCCGGCGAAATGGGTATGTGCGGCGGACAGTATCTGGATACGGAACAAGTCCATGACACGGCGGAGGCCCTGTACGAGGTCCACCGGTTAAAGACCGGCGCGCTGCTCCGCGCCTCCTGCGCCATGGGCGTTCTGGCCAGCGGGGGACACCGGCCTGTGGATCCCGGGGCTCTGGATGCTGCGGAGGAGTACGCAGAACATCTGGGTATCGCCTTTCAGATCCGGGATGATCTGCTGGATGAGACGGCCTCCACGGAGGTCCTGGGCAAGCCGGCCGGCTCCGACCGTGCCGGCGGCAAGACGACCTTTGCCACACTGCTGGGAGCGGACGAATGCCGCCGCCTGGTCGAATCACATACGGAAAAAGCGAAAGAGGCACTGAGCTTAAAATATCCGGATGCCGGGTTCCTGTTCTGGATGGCGGATTATCTGGCCGGAAGAGAGAACTGAAGGCCCGTCCCACGGACTGAAATCCGTCTGTTTTAAGCACCGCCGGAACCTTGCCGGGCAGCCGACGACAGCGCGCCTGCTGTCGGGGTTGTGTTCTTACCGATTCTATGGCATAATAACCGTATAGAAAGTGCATATCTGCATAAGAACGTCAGATTCCCGCGGACTTCTGATGCACTTTCTGCCGTGCTGAAACTTTCCTTCATAAGGAGTATCAAATATTGGACATTCCAGACATGCAACAAATATCGGATAACGAGGCGGTCGAACTTTGCGGACAGCTTCGCCAGCGTCTGATTCAGACCGTTTCCAGGACCGGAGGCCATCTGGCTTCCAGCCTGGGCGTGGTGGAACTGACCGTGGCGATCCACCGCGTTTTTGATACGGAAAAGGACCGGCTGATATTTGATGTCGGCCATCAGTGTTACTGTCATAAAATATTGACCGGTCGGGACGACCGGATGGAGACGCTCCGTTCCTACGGCGGTTTGTCCGGATTCCCGAATCCGGATGAGAGCGTCCATGACGCGTTTATCGGCGGCCATGCCTCCAATTCCGTATCCGCGGCTCTCGGTATGGCGCGGGCCCGCACGGCGGCCGGTGAAGATTATCATGTGATCGCCGTGCTGGGGGACGGAGCCATGACGGGGGGGCTTCTCTATGAGGGCCTGTCCAATGCGGGCGCGAGCAAGGAGCCGATCATCTTTATCCTGAACGACAACGGTATGTCGATCACGGAGAATGTGGGCGCAGTTGCGAAGAACATTTCCCGGCAGAGGATGCGTCCTCTGTACAGGGCGTGGAAAAACACCACCAAGAATTTTCTGGAAAAGGTGCCCGGCGGCGGCTGGGTTTACAATTTCCTGCACAGGATCAAAAATGCGTTCAAATACGCGTTCCTGCCGGGCAGTATTTTTGAGGCGATGGGCGTCACATATCTGGGGCCGTATGACGGGCACGATGTCAGCAATCTCACCTCACTGCTCCGGTACTGCAGAAAGATCGACGGGCCCGTCCTGCTGCATGTCAGGACCGTCAAGGGAAAAGGATACGAGCCGGCCGAGAAAGACCCGGATATCTTCCACGGCGTGTCGCCGTTCGATCCGGAGACGGGGAAACTGCTGTGTCAGCCGAAACCTGATTTTTCTTCTGTTTTCGGATCCGAACTCTGCAGACTGGCCGGAGAGGATCCAAAGATCTGTGCGATCACGGCGGCCATGCAGTCGGGTACCGGACTCAGTGAATTTGCAGAGCTGTATCCCGACCGGTTTTTTGACGTGGGGATCGCGGAAGGCCATGCTGCGACCATGGCGGCCGGCATGGCAAAACAGGGGATGATCCCCGTATTTGCGGTCTATTCAAGCTTTCTGCAGCGGTCCTACGATATGCTCCTGCATGACGTCGCGATTCTCGGGTTTCATGTGATCTTCGCGGTGGACCGGGCCGGGCTGGTCGGTGAAGACGGCGTGACCCATCAGGGCATTTTCGACGTGGCCTTTCTGGATTCGGTGCCGGGCATGGCCGTGCTCTGTCCGTCCAGTTTCGCGGAGCTGCGGTCCATGCTCCGCAGAGCCGTCTGCGACCTGGACGGGCCGGTGGCGATTCGCTATCCGAAAGGCGGGGAGGATAACTGGTCCGAGGACCGGTCCGAAGGGAACGGCGTCGTGCTCCGCGAGGGCGGTGATCTGACGCTTCTCGGTTACGGGATACAGATTCCCGCATTGCTCAGGACCGCTGACAGGCTTTCCGGTGACGGGATCGAAGCGGAAGTCGTAAAATTAAACTGTATCTCCGATATCGACTATGATCTGATCTTACGGTCGGTCCGGAAAACGGGACGGCTGAT
Source organism: Oscillospiraceae bacterium (assembly GCA_021203885.1). Classification (GTDB taxonomy): domain Bacteria; phylum Bacillota; class Clostridia; order Oscillospirales; family Oscillospiraceae; genus JAJPXI01. Next base: position 7,418 of record JAJQAH010000092.1, read on the forward strand.
GGTCGTGGAGGAGTGCGTGGAAATGGACTGCGTCGGTCAGCGCGTCCTCTCAGAACTTGAACAGGAGCATGTCGACCTTTCCGGCTCGGCACTCGTCAATCTCGGCCGTGATTTCGTGACACACGGCAGTGTGGATATATTGAGGAAAAAAGCCGGACTGGATGATGATTCCCTGTATCAGAAAGCCAGATCGGTGTGCGGCCTTGAGTAAAAAAAGACTGGATGTGCTGATGGCCGAGCGCGGCCTGACAGACAGCAGACAGAAGGCACAGGCCGTGATCATGGCCGGGCAGGTGTTCGTAAACGGGCAGAAAGCCACGAAACCCGGCAGCCAGACGGACGAGAATGCGTCTGTAGAATTGAGGGGCGGCGGACTTCCTTATGTAAGCCGGGGAGGTCTGAAGCTGGAGAAAGCGATGGAGACTTTTCCCATTTCTCTGGAAGGAAGGGTTGCCGCCGACATCGGGGCCTCCACCGGGGGCTTTACCGACTGTATGCTTCAGCATGGCGCGGCGCGCGTGTATGCGGTGGACGTGGGATACGGCCAGCTGGCATGGAAGCTTCGGAACGATCCGAGAGTGGTCTGCCTGGAACGCACGAACGCCAGATATCTGACCCGGGAGCAGATCCCGGAGCCGCTGGATTTTGCGTCGGTTGACGTTTCCTTTATCTCGCTGAATCTGATCCTTCCCGCACTCCGCCCGCTTATGAATGTCGACGGACAGTCGGTGTGCCTCATAAAGCCGCAGTTTGAAGCGGGCCGTGACCAGGTCGGGAAAAAAGGCGTAGTCCGGGATGCGGCCGTTCATGAAGCGGTCCTGGAGAATTTTCTCGTGCATGCGTCCGATGCCGGATTTCTGGTGGAGGGCCTGACGTATTCCCCGATCCGGGGACCGGAAGGAAATATAGAATACCTGGGATTTTTGAAACCCGGCATAGGAGAGCAGAAATCTTTCGATGTGAAAGGACTGGTCGGCGAGTCCCATCGCGTCCTGTCCGATGCCTGATCTCGATGGAGGCAGAAAGTTATGCGAATTGCACTGTGCCCCAATCCATATAAGGACCGCGGTCTCAGGGCTGCGCAGTCGGCCCAGAAGATCCTGCAGAGCAACGGCGTTGAGACCGTGCTTTGTCTTCCGTTTGAGCTTGGCGGAAAGGGGAAAAACGTTCTTCCGGATGGCCTCGACTATAAAAAGGTCGAGCAGGCGCTGCCGGGTTCGGATATGTTGATCTGCTTCGGCGGTGACGGAACGATCCTGCAGACGGCAAGATATGCCAATGAATATGATCTTCCGATCCTCGGGATCAATCTGGGCAGCGTCGGGTTTTTGGCCGAGCTTGAACACAGTGAGATGTCACTGCTGAGCAAGCTGGCAACCGGAAATTACCGGATCGAGGAACGGATGATGCTGGATGTGTCGGTGGTCCGCAGGAACCACCGGATATTCCATGATACGGCATTGAATGACGCAGCACTTTTAAAAAACGCACTGGGACACGTCATGGGCATCAAACTGAAATGCGATGACCTGGAGATGGAGAATTTTAAAGGGGATGGGGTCGTCGTTTCCACGCCCACCGGATCGACGGGGTATACCATTTCCGCGGGGGGTCCCATCGTGGAACCGGAAGCGGAAAACATTATCGTGACCCCGATCTGTCCGCAGACGGCCATAGCAAAACCAATGGTGCTCAGCGGGAAACGTACCGTGAGCCTTCAGGCGGAGAAGGGATCACAGAGAGCGGCCTATCTCAGTGTGGACGGTAGAAAAAACTTCAGGTTTACGAACGGCGATACCGCGGTTTTTAAAAAATCAGATTGTGTGACCAGACTCGTCCGTCTGTCCGACAGAACCTATTTCGATATTCTGAATCAAAAAATCGGGAGGTCTTAAAAGTTGAAAGGGAAACGCCAGGAGGAGCTGCTTGATATTATCGCATCTTCCGAATATGAGACCCAGGACCAGCTGCTGGAACAGCTGAGCCTGAGAGGAATCGAAACGACTCAGGCCACGATCTCCCGGGACATCAAACAGCTCCATATTTCCAAAGTCCTGTCCGACAAGGGAACTTATCACTATGCCGTTGTCGACGAGAAAGAAGTCCAGAGCTCGTCGGAACGGCTCCGCGGAATTTTCCGCCAGTGTGTCATTTCATACGATTATGCACAGAATATCGTGGTGATCAATACGATGCCCGGGCTCGCTTCTGCGGCGGCTGCCGCTCTTGACGATATGAACCAGCCCGGGATGGTGGGAAGCCTTGCGGGCGACGACACCGCGATTCTGATCATGCGCACGACGGAGGACGCCGAACGGTTCTGCCGGGATATCCGCGGGACCCTTCAGTAGAGGTGTTGATTCATGCTCTCCATGCTTCACATCGAGAATATCGCGTTGGTGGAGGAGGCCGATATTACCTTTGACGGCGGATTTAATGTCCTGACCGGAGAGACAGGCGCCGGGAAGACGATCATCATCGATGCGATCGGGGCCGTGCTGGGCGAGCGTACCAGCCGGGATCTGATCCGCACAGGGGAAAAGACAGCCTGCGTGGAAGCACTTTTCCGGGATGTTCCCGAGCTTTCCTGGTTTGAGGAGAACGGGATCGAACCGGGCGGGGACGGCGAAGTCCTGATCCGCAGGGAGATCTCCGCCGACGGGAAGAATGTCTGCCGGGTCGGCGGACGGCTGGTGACTGTTGCCCAGCTCCGCAGTCTGGGACAGCAGCTGCTCGATATCCACGGACAGCATGAGGGCCAGGCTCTCCTGGACCCGGAACGGCATCTGGGCTATCTGGACCATTTTGCCGGGACCGACGCATTGCTGGAAGATTTTCAGGAGAAATATGCCGCGTACCGCGCTCTCCGAAATGAACTGGATCAGCTTCAGATGGATGAGGGCGAACGTGCCAGAAGGATCGATAATCTGGAATTTCAGGTCGGGGAGCTGGAGAGCGCAGAACTCTGTGAAGGGGAAGAGGAAAAGCTGACGGAGCGGAGAGAGATCCTGCGCAATTCGGAAAAACTGACGGAAGCCGTGCAGAGAGCGTATTACGCGCTGTCCGGCGACGACGAGTATCCGGGCGCCGTGTCTCTGCTGTCCGATGCGCAGTCCTCTCTTGATAAAGTCGGGCCGGTCAGCCAGGACCTGTCGAAGCTGGCGGAAGATCTTCTGGAAGTCAGAGTCGAGACGGAAGATCTGTCGGACCGGGTCAGAAGTATGCGGGAAGACTTTGATTTTTCCCCGCAGGAACTGGATCAGATCGAAAGCCGGCTGGATCTGATATACAGGCTGAAGAAAAAATACGGCGATTCCGAGGCGGAAATGCTGGATTATCTGGAGGAGATCCGGCAGGAACTGGAAAGCCTGCAGAATGCGGATGTCACGCTGGACCAGCTTGAAATGAAAATCGAAGAGGCAAAGAAAGAAGCTGCGGAGGCGGCTGAACGTCTCAGTGAACGGCGCCGGGAAGCCGCCGGGGAACTGGAGGAGCGGATCCAGTCCGAGCTGGAACAGCTGGATATGCCGAATGTCCGTTTCTGCATCGAGTTTTCTCCAAAAGGCGGCCAGGACGGAATGGATTCCTCAGGCGCGGATCAGGTGTGCTTTCTGATGTCCGCGAACCTGGGCGAGGATCTGAAACCGATTTCCAAAGTGGCCTCCGGCGGCGAGCTGGCCAGGATCATGCTGGCGCTGAAAAGTGTGCTGGCCGAGTCGGACGAGGTCGGTTCGCTGATCTTTGACGAGGTCGATTCCGGTGTGTCGGGCCGTGCCGCCAGAAAAGTCGGGGAGAAGATGGCGGATATCGCCCGATATAAGCAGGTGCTGTGCGTGACGCATCTGCCGCAGATCGCCGCCCTGGCGGATACGCATTTCTGGGTGGAGAAGGGTGCCAGGGACGGGCGCACCTATACCAGCATCGAGCGCCTGGATCAGGAGGGCAGAAAGAGAGAGCTTGCCAGACTGATGGGCGGCGGCACTCCGACCGCGCTCCAGATGGCAAGCGCGGGGCAGCTTCTTGAACAGGCTTCAGAATACCGGGAGAGCAAGGGCCTCGTGAACTTCGAATTTTGATACAGGCTTTCCAAGCCTTTTTGTGGAAGGAAAGATTTTTATATGGAAAAGTATTTAAAGATCAATGAAGTGGCAAAACTGTTGTGCACGACCCCCGATGCGATCCGTCTTTACGAGAGAAAAAAGCTTGTACACCCGGCCCGGGATCAGAACAATAAATACAGGGGTTTCACGCAGGAGGATATTACCCGGCTCTATGACTGCAAACTGCTTCAAAACGTCGGTTTTTCCCTTTCGGAAATTGCAGATATTATTTATAATACGAGCCCTGAGGAGTTTGACCAGCTTCTGGAGAAGAAAGCAAATGAGATCGAACAGAAACTGGTGCATTATAACCGCGTCCTGGATCAGATGCACCGGCTGCAGGCTGCCAGCTATCTGCATGAGTATTATGAGGGAGAATTTTATATCCGGGACAGCCCGCACGTGCTGGTCTGCTGCTACGCCTCAGCAGGAGAGCTGAACCACCGCAGTCTGGAAGGCCAGTTTTACAGACATGTCATCGAGGAACATAATATGTTTCGACGCTGTATCGTTGTGCCGCAGGCCAACGCGCATTCGGATGCCGTCGGTATGGACGCAATGCCCGGGTACTCGATTGAAATAGAAAAGGCGGAAGAGCTGGGGATCAAAGCCGATGATGTGGTCATGGACCGGGAAAAGCAGCGCAGTGTTTATACGGTTATCAGCGTGAAGGATAAGCTCCAGCGCGAAGATCTCCAACCAGCTTATGACTGGATGGAGGCGCACAACTTTACGCTGAACGGAGACATTCTGGCCTGGGTGCTGAAACTGGTCTACGATCATGAAGAAGTCACGCGTCTTTATGCCGTCTGGCTGCCGGTCAAATGATTTTCTGATTAACTGGGTGCTGTTAAAAATCAGAATAAAAATCAGTGAGTAAATATACCTATTTTTGGCAAAAGAAACAAAAGTTTACCCTGGGTATTGAGATTTCAATCTAAAAATGATATTATTTCCCCATAAAAACCGCTTAATTTTGATTGGAGGGACTATTATGGGACTTTTTACTGGGAAAACGATGCTTTTGTCCGGCGTGGTCCGGTCCGTTCTGCCTGACGGCCGCTGCGGCTCCATCGGCTACGGTATTGCCGTGGCTTATGCAAAAGAGGGCGCCAACCTGGTCATTACGGACATGAACGCCGAGAAGCTGAACGAAGCGAGAGATGAGCTTGAGACCATGTACGGAGCCAAAGTGCTTGCCATGCCGGTTACTTTGGGGCCCACGTACGAAGCCGAACAGCGGATCCAGCAGGTCGTGGATGAGACCATTAAGACCTTCGGCCGTATCGATGTGCTGATCAACTGCGCACAGGCGGCAGCTGCGGGCGTGCTTCTGAAAGACCAGACGCTGGAACAGTTCAGTCTGGCGATCAATTCCGGTCTTTACGGCACCTTCCTGTATATGCGGGCCTGTTATCCTTATCTGAAGGAAACCAAGGGATCCGTGATCAACTTTGCTTCCGGTGCAGGTCTGTTCGGGAATGAAGGCCAGGCTTCCTATGCAGCGGCCAAAGAGGGCATCCGCGGAATGAGCCGTGTCGCCGCAACGGAATGGGCTGAGGACGGTATTAACGTGAATGTGATCTGTCCTCTTGCATGGACCGCAGCGCTGCAGACATACAAAGATGACTATCCCGAAGGCTTTGAAGCGAATGTGACGCCGCCGCCCATGGGTTACTTCAGCGATCCTGAAGAGGATATCGGTCATATTTGCCTTCAGCTGGGCAGCCCGACGTTCAAGTACATGTCCGGTGAAACGCTCGCATTGGAAGGCGGGCTCGGACAGCGTCCCTGATCCTTGCTTTTTAAAAATCCATGTATAAGCCGTCAACGCCTCGAGTCTTTCGGGGCGTTGATTTTTTATGAAAATCTGAATCGGCGGCCAGCAGCAAAAAAAAGAACTCTCTCCGGACCATAAGGCTCAGAGAGAGTTCCTATCATTCTGTTTGCAAAAGAATTATTTTTCCTGACTTTCGTCCTGGTCAGATGAATTGTCCTGATCCGGTTCTTCCGGATTTACCGTCTGATCGGACGCCCCATAACCGCCTTCATCGTCCAGCATATATTCCTGCTCCGGAAGGAAATCCGGCTGTCGTGAAGCGTCAGGCGGGCTTCCGTAACCATATTGTTCCCAGTAAGGAGGCGGGCCGCCGGTTCCGTATCTGGGATCATTGCCGTAAAAATACTGCGGAGGCGGACACATATACCAGGGACCACCGGGCCCGTATGGTTCCCAACCCGGAGGCGGGCCGCCCGCGCCGTAACGCGGATCATATACTGGCGGATACGCCTGCCAGGGAGGACCCTGCTGCGGAGGAGGCGTCATCGGCATCGGACCGCCGGGAGGATCATACTGTCCCCAGTTGGGCGGGGGACTGCCGGCTCCGTTTCTCTCCTCAAAGGCCCTGAAATACCCCTGCTGAGGTCCGTTGATTCGACGTCCCCGACCAAATTCAGGATCACGAGGACCTCCAAAATCGGTCTGCCCCCAGTTTGGCGGGGGACTGCCGGCACCGTTTCTCTCCTCAAATGCACGGAAATACCCCTGCTGAGGTCCCTTGATCACGCGTCCTCTACCAAATTCAGGATCCCGTGGACCTCCAAAATCGGTCTGTCCCCAGTTTGGCGGGGGGCTGCCGGCACCGTTTCTCTCCTCAAATGCACGGAAATACCCCTGCTGAGGTCCCT
>JAJQAH010000092.1:14305-23641 GCA_021203885.1 Oscillospiraceae bacterium
ATGAAGGGGTAAACTCCCTGGGCGGTGGGCTGCCGGCGCCGTTTCTGTCTTCAAATGCCCGGAAATAGCCCTGCTGAGGACCTTTGACATACTCCTGCCCCTTGGTCGGAGAGTCGTATGAAGGGGTAAACTCCCTGGGCGGGGGGCTGCCGGCGCCGTTTTTTTCTTCAAAAGCTCTGAAATAGCCCTGCTGAGGGCCTTTTATTTTCTGCCGGCCCATCATAATAAAAGCTTCATCAGGGCTTTCGGAGTCCAAAGGAACCTGGTTCCCGGAACCGTTTTCCTGTTGATGATCGGATTCGCCGGTCTTCAGAGGATTTTCATCCTGAGGTTCTTCGTGTGATTCCTCGGGGAGAATTTTGTTCTCTTTATTCTCGTTCTCTTCCATCAGCTCGTACCCCCTTTCCGATGATTTGCCGACTTTCGTTTTCTTAACTGCTAGTTTATCATGTTTTGCCCTGTATATCAACCGTATCTTTTCTCAAAACTATGGTATTAGTCAATAGTTTGAGTAGTCTTATCTTCAGAGTTCTTCCACCGGATTCCGCTGTCTTGTATATATTTAACAAAAATTTGGGAGGAAATTTGATTTAAAATAGCTCAAAATTATTCTTTTCTTTAAATCTTTTTGATAAATATGATAAATATGACCGGCTGATTTTGTGAAACACTACGAAAATTTCTTTTGCACTTGACTCTTGACATGGTCTATGGTGAAAAATATATCTAAACGTGGAATGAATAAGCTGTAGAACTCAGGGAATTTTAAAGCAAATCTGTCCAAGTTCCCTGTTCTTAACACGAGGAAGGATGGTGGATCCCTGTTTTTTGGATTCTGATCAGGAATTCCGGATCAGAAGGCGGGGTATGTCATGAAAAATTACGGAATGTTTATTGATCTGCAGTATTGTACCGGATGCCACAGCTGTGAAGTTGCCTGTCAGCAGGAGAATCATTATGATGTTGAGCAGTTCGGCATTCAGGTCACCGAGTACATCGTGAAGAAGAAGTCCGGAGTCGTGATTGACTATGTTCCCTATGTGACCGACCTGTGTCATTTCTGTCTTGGCAGATTGAAGGAGGGGAACAGGCCTTTATGTGCAAAGTCCTGTATGTCCCAGTGCATGTTTGTCGGGCCGATCGATGAGGTGATCGAACATGCAAAAGACGGGAAAAAACCTGTCGTCTACATGAAGTGATTTAGCCGCTGTAGGTTTTCTTAAAGGTGAGGAGGAAGAACTATGGGTAGCAGATATCTGGAAGACGGGACCAAAGTCGTCAAAACCGGCGCCTGGTCAGGCGGACCCGGCTGCCACGGCGGCTGTGGAGTTGAACTCTACATCAAAGACGGAAAGCTGACGAAGATCGAAGGCGATGAAGATCATCCGTTCCTTCACGGCCGGCTCTGCCCGAGAGCACTGGCACTGACTCAGTATGCGTATCATCCGAACAGGCTGCAGTATCCGCTCCGTCGGGTAGGAGCCAGAGGAGAAAACAAATGGGCAAGGATCTCCTGGGATGAGGCGCTGGATGAGATCGAGTACAAATTTAAAAAGATCCGGGACGAGGACGGCGCCGAGTCCATCGTCTTTGGCCAGGGGACCGGCCGTGACGCCGGCGGATCTCTGATTTTCCTGGCATACGCTTACGGCAGCCCGAACTGGACGCTTTTCGGACTGTCCGGAATTGCCTGCTTTACTCCGCGCCTTGCCGCCATGAACATGGTCGCCGGTGATATCCAGTTTGAGGATGCCGCACAGTGTTCTCCAGAGCGGTACGACGATCCCGAGTTTGTTCCGCCGAAACTGATGATCATCTGGGGACGCGGAACACGCGGCAGTCAGTGCGCTGACCACTATTATTCGAGCCACTGGGTCATCGACCTGATGAAGAAGGGCACCAAATTTATCGTCATCGATCCCCGCCAGACCTGGCTTTCCACACGTGCCGAGCTGTTCCTGCAGGTCCGGCCCGGCGCCGACTGTGCGCTGGCGCTGGGCATGATCAATGTGATCATCAGCGAGGGCCTGTACGACAAGGAGTTCGTGGAACAATGGACTTACGGCTTTGAAGACCTGAAAAAGAGAGCGGCCGAGTACGATCTGGATACCGTGGAGAAGATCACATGGGTCAAGAAAGAAGATATCGTGGCTGCAGCGCGCATGTATGCAACTGCGAAGCCGGCTTCCATCCGGTGGGGTCAGCCTCTGGACAGTAATGCAAACTCCATCGGTACCATCCAGGCGCTGAACTGCCTCTGGGCGATCACGGGCAACCTGGATGTGCCGGGCGGTGAGATTATCGCCAGGCCTCCATATAAAGTCACGATCTATCCGTATTCCACATGGGAGACCGTTCAGCTGTACGGACAGGAATTCGTTGACGTCATGAACCAGAAGCGTATCGGATGTGACAAATATCCCCTGGTCAAGAACTTCCGTTCCTGGGCTATTTCCGATGATGTGCTGGAGCAGATGGAGACGCAGAAACCCTATCCGCTGAGAGGCGTGTATCTTTATACGAATAATTTCATGGCCTGTACGGCGCAGGACCCCTACAGATATTACAATGCCGTGAAGAAGCTGGATTTCAATGTGGTCGCTGATACTTATATGACGCCCACCTGTCAGGCAATCGCCGACCTGGTGCTGCCCGGTACGACCTTTGCGGAAAAAGACTCCGTCTTTACCACGGGCGTGCCGCTGAATGCGATCTCAAAACAGATCCAGGTGGCGGAATGCCGAAGCCACTGGGAAGTCGCCTTTGAACTGGCAAAGCGCCTGAACCCGCAGGCTGTGCCCTGGCCGACGCTGAAAAACTTGTTCGATGCGCGTATCTCCGTATGCGGGAAGACGTTCGACGAGCTGGCCGACAGTCCGTGGGACCTGGCGCCCAAGGAGCACGAATCCGGCTGCAGCGGCTATTACAGATACAAAAAAGGCCTTTTGAGGAATGACGGGAAACCCGGGTTCAATACGCCTACCGGCAAGGTCGAGCTGTACTCAACGCTGCTGGAGGAATACGGGGCCGATCCGCTGCCCCAGCACGAGGAGCCGATCGAGAGCCCGATCAGTACACCCGACATTTATGAGGAATATCCGCTGATCCTGATCACCGGCCGCCGAATGCCCACGATGTTCCACAGTGAACACCGTCAGATCCCATGGCTGCGCCAGTTTGAGCAGGAACCGATTGTGGAAATAAATCCGAAGACCGCGGAAAAATATGGACTGGAAGACGGCCAGTGGGTCTGGATCGAAGGCGTGCGGGGTAAATGCAAGAGGAAGGTGCGCTGTACTCCGGTCATTCATGAGCGGATCGCCATGGCACCGCATGCCTGGTGGCTTCCTGAGACCGACGGCGCCGCGCCGAACCTGTACGGCGTTTGGGATATCAATGTCAATCAGCTGATCCCGACAGGCGTGAACCATCCGCTGACCGGTTACGGCGGAGCACCCACGAAGACGATGCTTTGCAAGCTCTATCCGCTGGGCGAGAACGATGCGATCCCGACGGAAAACGCCGTGATCAACAAGCTCGATTTTTCCGATCTGTATAATGAGGTTCCGCCGGAAGATATGGATGCACCCGGGTACATAGGCGATAAGCCCAGGGAGTTTGCGACCAGTGAAAGCTGGGATGTTCCTGCGAATACACCGGTATACAGTTTCAAGAAGCCTCAGGAGAATATGGAGACCAAGCATGCCAGCCTTGAGGAAGTTTATAAGTATAACCGCGCATTCAAGGCGAAATATGCCAATATGAAATTCGCACCCTGCAGTCAGCCCCGCTGATCCCAAGCTTTTCTTAAATCCCGGGATTTGACAGAAGCCGGCCGTCGGTGGTACAATACATCCGAGATATAATCCGGCGATGACGGGGATCAGTACCCCTGGTTTTCTTTGCGAAGAGAGTTCCCGGCTGGTGTGAGGGAACGAAAGGGCCGGCGGAGAATACACCCCGGAGCTGTTTTCCTGAACCGTCAGCAGTAGGGAAGACCGGTCAGCATCCGTTATCATGCCGAAAGTGCGCTGTGCACTTGCCGAGATCCGGCCCTGCGAGGGACCGGATGAACCAGAGGTGGTACCGCGATGATTCGCCCTCTGTCCAGTAAAACGGACAGAGGGCTTTTTTAAGGAGTGGTTTTTTGTGACTTGTTATGAAGATTTAAAGGCCCGCGGGCTGATCGCCCAGGTGACCAGCGAGGAGGAAGTGTCGAAAGCCGTTAACAGCGGAAATCTCACTTTCTATATCGGGTTTGACTGTACCGCCGACAGTCTGACCGCAGGGCATTTTGTCGCGCTGACTCTGATGAGGCGGCTGCAGATGGCGGGCAACCGGCCGATCGCCCTGATCGGAGGCGGCACGACCATGGTCGGCGATCCTTCGGGACGGACGGATATGAGAAAGATGCTGACGAAGGAAGATATCGACAAAAATGCCGAGCGCTTCAAAGTTCAGATGGAACGTTTCATCGATTTTTCCGACGGGAAAGCGCTGATGATGAACAATGCGGACTGGCTCCTGAAACTGAATTATATCGAGCTTCTCCGGGATGTGGGGGCCTGCTTCTCCGTCAATAACATGCTGCGGGCGGAATGCTATAAGCAGAGGATGGAAAAGGGGCTGAGCTTTCTGGAGTTCAACTATATGATCATGCAAAGCTATGATTTTTACCATCTGTTCCAATGCTGTGACTGCACCATGCAGTTCGGCGGTGACGATCAGTGGAGCAATATGCTCGGCGGCACGGAGCTGATCCGCCGGAAATTGGGAAAGGACGCACAAGTTTTAACGTTCCCGCTTTTGACGGATTCCCACGGCGTAAAGATGGGGAAAACGGCAGGCAACGCGGTCTGGCTGGACCCGGATAAAACATCTCCGTACGATTTCTATCAGTACTGGAGAAACGTAGGGGATGAGGATGTCATAAAATGCCTGAAAATGCTTACCTTCCTTCCCATCGAACAGATCACGGAAATGGAGAGCTGGGAAGGTTCCCAGCTGAATGAGGCCAAGGAGATCCTGGCTTTTGAGCTGACGGAGATGGTGCACGGCAGGGATCAGGCGGAAAAGGCGCAGGAAGCCGCCCACGCGCTGTTCATGCAGAGTTCCGACAGTGAAAACATGCCCACAACCGAGCTTCAGGCCGAGATATTTACCGACGGGAAGATCGACGTGATCACTCTTCTGGTCCAGTGCGAGCTCGCCTCTTCCAAAGGTGACGCAAGGAGACTGGTCCAGCAGGGAGGGGTATCGGTCAACGGAGAGAAAGTTCACGAAATCACTGATTCATGGACGCTTGAGGACTGTAAAGGGAAAGGACTTGTCATCAAAAAAGGGAAGAAAGCATACCACCGGGCGTCGGTTCAGGACTGAAAGACGGATTCTCTTTTGCCGGATCTGCCGGCGGCCAACTTTCGATTGCAATCAAAATCGTTCTATGGTATAATTTTGTTATTAAAGCGGCGGGGGCGCCGCCGGAATACTGTTATGGGAGGGAACATTCATGAAACATACGAAGACTCTGAACGGCGCGACGCTGAAAAAAAGCGCAGCCTACGGAGGGTGCGGCGAGTGTCAGACATCCTGTCAGTCCGCCTGTAAGACATCCTGTACGGTGGCCAATCAGAAGTGTGAGAAAAATAATAAACATTGATTGAGGAACGAGGGCGGATTGATCTCCGCCCTTTTTCTCGCTGTTTTGGAAAAGGAGAGACACATGGTACACACTTTTACATCGCTGGGCATCCACATCGCCGTTGATGTGAACAGCGGCGCGGTGCATGTTTTGGATGAGCCCGCCTATCGGATCCTTCAGATGCAGGAGGAGCCGCTGGAGGAATCCTGTCCGGAGGACCTGTACGAAAAAATTTCCTGCGGGAGCGAAGAAACGGCCGAGGCATGGTCTGAATTATATCAGCTGCAGCAGGATGGCCTGCTTTTCAGTGATGATGAATATATTGACCCGCAGGCGGCCCAGGAATTAAAAAGCAATGCACCTGTAAAGGCATTATGTCTCCATGTTTCTCATGACTGCAATCTTAGATGCAAGTATTGTTTTGCCTCGACCGGGGATTTTGGAACCGGCCGCCGGATCAATATGGATCCGGAGACGGCCAGGAAGGCCATTGATTTTGTGATCGACCGTTCTGGGGAAAGAAGAAACATAGAGGTCGATTTCTTCGGCGGGGAACCTCTGCTGGCGATGGATACGGTCAGGGAGACCGTGGATTATGCACGCTCGCTGGAGGAGAAAGCCGGTAAGAATTTTCGTTTTACGATTACGACGAACGGTCTGCTGCTGAATCGGGAGACAGACGATTATATCAATGAAAATATGTCCAACTGCGTCCTGTCGCTTGACGGCCGGAAGGAAGTCAATGATGCCATGCGCGTGACGGCAGGGGGGAAGGGAAGCTATGATACGATTCTCCCGAAATTCCGGGAACTGGTCAAGGACCGGGACGCGGATTACTATTTAAGAGGTACTTTTACCAGAAATAATCTGGACTTTTCGGCTGATGTACTGCATATGATTGAACTCGGGTTTACCAATATATCAGTGGAACCGGCAGTGGGCAGTCCGGAAAGTCCGTGGGCGGTCAGGGAAGAAGATCTGCCCAGGGTGCTTGATGAATATGAGAAACTTGCGGAGGCACTGAAAGACAGGCCGGATATCATCTTTTTTCATTTTCAGGTAGATCTTTCCCAGGGCCCCTGTATCATAAAGCGGCTGCGGGGTTGCGGAGCGGGCTGTGAATATGTGGCGGTAACGCCGGAGGGGGACATCTATCCCTGCCATCAGTTCGTCGGAAATACACAGTACCGGCTGGGCAGTGTAATGGATAATACCTTTGATATCGATAAGACGAAGGATTTTGCGGAACTGAACGTGTACACCAGACCCGAATGCAGGGACTGCTGGGCCAGATTTTACTGCAGCGGAGGATGCAGTGCCTCCAATTTCCTGGTAAATGGAGATATCAGGGTGCCGAATAAAGTGGCTTGTGAGATGGAACGGAAGAGACTGGAGTGCGCGATCGCGATCAAAGCATATCGGGACGGAAGTTAGGCAGTCGACAGCCGGGATATTACAGTCTGTAATCACACTTTACACAACATCTTGTGGCGGAGCGGAATACCGAACACATTATATGCTATTTTTGGACTGTGTTCGTTGCCGCTCCGTAATTTTTGGTTCATTAAGTTTACATAAATCAATTAACATAAAATTATTACAGAATGGATTCAATTTAAAAATCCACTTGATATTTTTAAAAAATAGCGCTATTATAGATATGTTAATTTCTCAATGGAGTTTTATTCCGGGACTGAAATTGATTTTCCGGTTCTGGATAACTGCTTTAAGGAGTTCTTTTTATGTTGGGCTTTATCGGAGCTGGCCGGATGGGCAGTGCCATTTTATCGGGTGTAGTTGAACAGAATGTTTTTCCGCCGGATGAAATCATTGTTTCTGATCCGCAGCCGGAGCGACTGGAAGACGTCGGGAAACTCGGCGTTGGTGTCACCTCCGATAATTGTTCGGCTGTTCAGCAGTCAGATATCATCATTCTTGCAATTAAGCCTCAGATGTTTGAGTCTGTACTGTCTGAAATTGCTCCTTTCTGTAAAGGAAAGTGCCTTGTTTCCATCGCTGCCGGCATTTCTACCGAGTATATTCTCAAAAGGATCAGTGGAGCGGTTGTGATACGGGTCATGCCCAATACGCCTTTGCAGGTGGGTTACGGGATGACTGCCGTGGCTTCTTCCAAAGATGCTTCTTCTGAGCTTTTTGAGACTGTATGCAATATTTTCAGGGCTGCCGGATCCGTTGTTGTGGTACCCGAAAACCAGATGGACGAGGTTGTCTCTCTCAGCGGTTCCTCTCCCGCTTATTTTTTCAGGATGGCTGATGTGATGTCTAAGTGGGCAGCGGAACGCGGAATGGATGTTGAAACGGCGGTTCAGCTCGTTTCCTCCACGATGCTGGGCGCGTCGGAGATGCTTCTCAAAGCAGGGAAGACCCCTGAGGAACTGACACAGCAGGTTTGTTCCCCTGGCGGGACGACGATCGCAGCTCTCAGTGCCTTTGATGATCAGGGGTTTGATCCGCTGATTCAGGAAGCTCTGAATCGCTGCGCTGACAGATCTAAGGAGCTTGGTCAGTAACTGTCTTCGGTTCCGCCGTACACGATTATATGCGTTTGTAACTGTTGCAGATTTTTCTGCTTTTCTTTTTCACGGCGTTAATATCGACATTTTGTGTTTGAGCGCACTGAAAACAGCTTATTTCAGTGCAGCTCGTATGTGTAAAGTAAAATACTTTACACTTGTTTTAAGCTTTTAATAAAGAGGGATTCTTTAAAATGTACAACTTAACCGGGTATGAGCAATGGCTTGTGACTGAAAAGCACGCCTGTGCCAACACGGTGACGTCGTACCTTCGTGATATAAAGCAATTCTTAAAATACATAGAACCTATGGGTATTGCGCCGCAGGACGTGACATTGAGTCTTGTGGAGGCATATCAGAATTTCCTTTTATCTGAAGGGAAGTCGTCCGCCACAGTTACCAGGAGCATTGCATCTATTAAATCTTTTTATTTTTATCTTCAGTCGATCGGAGAGGTATCTGAGAATCCGACAAAAGGTCTGGCATTTCTGAAGGTGGAGAGGAAACTTCCGCAGGTGCTTTCGCATAAGGAAGTGGACAAGCTCCTCTCTATGCCTGACTGCAGAGAGCCTAAAGGCATCCGGGATAAAGCGATGCTTGAGCTTTTGTATGCAACCGGGATCAGAGCCTCCGAGCTGACAAACCTGAATGTTTCAGATCTGAATCTGACCGCGGGCGTTCTGAACTGCGGAAGCCGTGGCAAGGAACGTATGATCCCGCTGTATCCGGCCGCGATTCAGGCTCTGCATGAATATCTCGACAGGGTACGGCCCCTGCTGATTTCTCAGCCGGACAACGGTGCGCTTTTTGTCAATCTGAACGGGCAGCGCCTGTCCAGGCAGGGGTTCTGGAAGATCATCAAGTACTATAAGGAAAAGGCAGGTATCTTTAAGGATATCACGCCGCAGACCCTGCGGAATTCCTTTGCTGCCCATCTTCTTGAAAACGGGGCGGATCTGCGCTCTATTCAGGAGATGCTCGGACATTCCGACATTTCCTCCACCCAGATTTACACCCGTGTGGTGGGTCAGGATCTGAAAGCGGTTTATGCCAAGGCTCATCCCCGCGCCTGAATATTTCTCTATAAAACCTCAAAAAATACTGAAAAGCCTTAAACGTAAAGCGTTTTTACTTTTCAGTATTTTTTTATGATATTTTGAG
>JAJQAH010000044.1 GCA_021203885.1 Oscillospiraceae bacterium
TCTCCGCGCCGTCCAGCGTGTAAGTCCAAGACTCATCCGCGTTATCGGGATAATTGTGCTCGCTCTCCGGGAGAGGCATATGATCCTCATCCCATACATAAGCGTGCGTTGTCAGCGTGCCGCTGTATTTCCCGATACCGGTGATTGTGACCTCTGCGTACTCGCCTGCCACACTCGTATCCGCGCTGACGGTAAAGTCTACATCCTGTGTCAGCGTATAATACCCACCGTTTAAGTAAACATCCGCTGTCGGCGTATCATTTACGTACACTTCTTCGATGGGATCCTCAACACTGGCATAGGTGCTCAGATCGACCGTGTCGCCCGCGGCTTCGACATTCGTCACCGCAAAGCCCCAATCATCTACCATCTGGTCAGCAACCAACTCGAGGGTAAAGCCTGCCGTCGGCACATACACCGTTGCTCCGGCAAGTTCCGTCCCGGTATATGCCCCAATCAGGTTGTCCTCATCGTCATAGATGTAAAGGTAATCATAGTTAACTTCAAAACTGGTCCGTTCATCAAACGTTACATAGACACCGTTGTCAGCGCCTTCCAACGTGTAGTCCCATGTCACAGTCTTGTTGTTGTCATAAGGGTGGTCGCTCTCCGGAGGCTGTTCGAGCCCGCAGATCGTGCAAGCGCCGTCCTCATAGTTGTGCCCCACGGTGAAATAGGTCACATCAGTACACCACATGTAGCCCCACGCGCCATTCAAGGCCGTGCGATAATAGCCGGTGTCTTCCTCATAGTAGAAGTAAGCATCCTCATAGATGTCTGCCGTGAACGTAGAGGTAAAGCCATCGCTCTCGGCCGTGGCAGCAAAGCCGCAGCCCTCATCCGGCTGATAATCGCCCAACAGATCCTTGACCGAAACGAATTGTGCGGTAACAAAGTACTGTGAGTCGCCTCCTCTGGTGAAGTAGAGGGTCTGCTCCGGTGCTTCCGCCTGTGCCACCGCGAACTCCTCGCCCGTGATGGTCGTGATCAGTTCGCCGTTCTGGTAAACCGGAATGTCAGCGTAATCAATCGGCTCCTCATCAAACACATCTCCGCAGAAGGAGCAGCGGGTGATCAGCATGCCATCCTCCGCCTCATACTCCATCGGCGCGTGCGCCTCATTGATCGTTGCTTTGATCTCGTTCATGCGGACCGCCAGGTTCTCGCCTTCCACCGCCTCATCCGCCGTCACGATGAAGTAAGTGTCTCCCTCGTTATAGGCTGCGGTATACCCGTCTGTCGTATTGATATCCGACGCGATCGATTCGGCTATATACGCCTCATCGACCGAGGTATAGAAGTTGTGAGCATGGCTCGTCCAGGTGCCGATCACGGTCTCGTTCCCTTCCGCATCAATGCTTATAAGCGAGTAGTTGTACATCCCGCGCATGTTTGCTTTATGGGCAACGTTTACATACGTAGATGCAGGCTCCGCATCGGTCCCCGCGATCATATCATTGTTCACCACGATACCGGTCGGGATCCGTCCGGTCTGGGTCTCCATGTAGACATAGCCTTCGCCGTCTGCCGCAAGGATGCCGTCTCTCGTGATGTCGCTGATCGTCAGCGTGCCGCCGTAAATGGCGACCCAGTCATAAGAGACCATCGTGATCACGAGCTGGTTCCCGTTCTGTACCTCATAGGTCACGTTACGGGCTGTGTCATAGATGTTATCTCCCTCAAGGTCGATCAGCAGATAGCCTTCGAGGTCATCGGTAGCAAGTGCGATGTTATCGCTGAATGTGATCGTCGCGATGATGGTCTGGTTTACTTCTCCGTCCGCATCATCATGCTCGCCGCTCGCGATGTCAAAATCGGTGACCGTGATCGCCGTGTCATCATACACAAACACGTGCGTGGTCAGTGTACCGCTGTAGTCTCCCTTACCTTCTATGGTCACTTCCGCCATCACGCCGGCGGTGCTCGTGTCTGCAGTAAGCGTGTAGTCCGTGTCCTCTGTGAGCGTGACTCCGCCAAATGTGACATCCGCAGTGACTGTTGCGTCTTTTTCTACCGGATCCAGCGGATCATCCACGAAACCGGCCTTGCCCAGATCGAGCGTGTCGCCTGCGGCCTCAACTTCCGTTACTGCAAAGCCCCACTCAGTATTTGAAAAGTCGGATGTCAGTCGGACGCTGAACGTTGCCGTCGGCACGTACACCGTGGCTCCGGCAAGCGTCGTTCCGTCGTACTTTCCGATCTGGTTGCCGTCGCCGTCATAGACATAGATGTAATCGTAACCCGACTCTGTCGCTGTCCGCTCATCAAACGTCACATAGACGCCGTTCGTCGCATCGTCCAGAGTGTACTCCCAAGTCTGATCCTCGTTATTGGCATACGGGTGCTCACTCTCCGGATACGGCAACTGGTCAACGGTAATCACGAACTCGATTACATATTTCTCCCAGTACATCTGACTGGCGCCGTCGACCGCAAGACGATAGTAGCCGCCGCCGTCATACAGATAGGCGTTAGCCAGATCAAAGTCCTCGTCGCTGTTAAAGGACCAGAGATCAGAACTGTTGACCTCCAGATATTCCACATTCTCAAGCCCGAGCGTCTGCTCCAGCAGATCTGTGATTGCTATGTACTGATTTGTCATGGGAGACGAGCCCCGAGTAAGGGTGGTCTCCGGCTGCTCCGCGAGGATCGCGTCAAGCTCGTCTTCCTCTAACTCCAGGCTCTCGAAGCTGCCGTCCGCATACGTCACCTGAGCCACGATGCCGACGCCTTCATTGGCCGGCTCTCTCTCATACAGATATCCGCAGAAGGAACACTGGGTATTCAGTATGTTGTTTTCTTCTACGACCTCTTGCGGAGCATGTGCAGTGTTGATCTGTGCTTTTATCTCATCCATGCGGATTGCAAGGGTCTGACCTTCCACCGCATTGTCCGCCGTGATGATAAGGGATGTATCTCCGTCGTTATAAGTCGCCGAATATCCGTCCTCATCATCGACGTCCGCCGCGATCACCGATGCAATATACTCCAAGGTGATCGAGCCGTAGAAGTCGTGCGCATGGCTCGTCCAGTTGTTGATTATCGTCTCATTGCCCTGTGCGTCGGTGCTGACCAGTTCAAAGGAATACATGCCGCGCATGTTCGCTTTATGGGCAACGTTCACATAGGTGGACGCGGGCTCCGCGTCGGTCCCCGCCACTATGTCATTATTCAATACGATACCAATCGGGATCCGCCCGCTCTGTTCCGCCGTATATACGAGTCCTTCTCCCTCCGCCGGAACGATACCTTCTCCGGTAAGGTCGGTGACCACCAGCGTGCCACCGTAGATGGCGACCCAGTCTGTGGAGACCATCGTGATCACCAGCTGGTTCCCGTTCTGTACTTCGTAGGTGATCGTACGGTCCGTATCATAGACATCTCCGCCCGCGATCGTGATCAGCAGGTCGTCCCTCAGATCTTCGTGAGCCAGCGCAATATTTTCGCTATATGTAATGGTCACGATAATCGTCTGGTTCACCTCTTGATCCGCATCATCGTGCTCCGCGCTCGTGATGTCAAAATCAGTGACTTGGGCCCAATGATAATCCTCATTGCACACATAGGCATGCGTTGTCATCGTACCGCTGTAGGCCCCGATACCAGTGATCGTAACTTCTACATACGTCCCTACATTTGCTTCGCTCGTATCCGCGCTGACGGTAAAGTCTACATCCTGTACCAGCGAAGTGCCGTTCAGCGTCACATCGGGGGTCGGGGTTTCACCCACATACACCGCGTTAGCGGGATCATCTACGGAAGCAACGCCGCGATCCAAATCAATCGTGCTGCCCACGGCTTCAATATCCGTCACCGCAAAACCCCAATAGTCTGTACCGGAATCAGATGTCAGCCGGATGGTTACACTTTCCGTCGGCACATACACCGTTGCCCCAGCAAGAGTCGTTCCATCATACTTGCCGAGCTGGTTGCCGTCGCCGTCATAAATATAAATGTAGTCGTAACCCGACTCGGTCCGTGTCTGCTCATCAAACGTCACATAGATGCCGTTCTCCGCGCCGAGCAGCGTGTAGGTCCAGGACTCATCCGTGCTGTCAGCATAAGGATGGTCACTCTCCGGCATAAGCTGATGATCATAATCCCACACATAGACGGTCGTTGTCAGCGTGCCGGTGTAGTTTCCGATACCGGTAATCGTAACTTCTACATACGTGCCTACATTTGCTTCGCTCGTATCCGCGCTGACGGTAAAGTCTTCACCCTCTGTAAGGGAAGTGCCGTTTATCTTCACATCGGCGGTCGGAGCGTCGCCCACAAATACCTGCTCGAGGGGATCGTCTACGGAACCAACAAGCCCCAGGTCAATCGTATCACCCACAGCCGAAATATCCGTTACCGCAAATCCCCAACGGTTTTGACTGGAATCAGATGTCAGTCGAATGGAAAAGCTCGCTGTCGGCACATACACCGTTGCTCCGGCAAGAGTCGTTCCATCATATTTGCCGAGCTGATTGCCGTCGCCATCATAAACATAGATGTAATCGTAACCCTCTTCTGTCTCTGTCCGCTCATCAAATGTCACATAGACACCATTTTCCGCGCCAAGCAGGGTATATACCCATGTCTCGTCTGTGTTGCTGGCGTAATTGTGATCACTCTCCGGAATGATCTGATGATCATAATCCCAAACATAGACACTGGTTGTCAGTGTGCCGGTGTATTTCCCGATACCGGTGATCGTGACGTCCACGTACGTACCTACATTTGCCTCGCTCGTATCCGCGGTAAGGGTATAGTCTACATCCTCTGTCAGCAAATAAAGGCCGCCGTTCAAATAAACATCCACTGTCGGCGTGTCGCCTACAAACACCTGCTCAAGAAGATCGGCCACTGTGCCGTAGAGGCTCAGATCGATCGTGTCGCCCGCAGCCTCGACATTTGTCACCGCAAATCCCCAATAGTTTGTATTGGAATCGGATGTCAACTGAATGGTAAAGGTATCCGTCGGCACATAGATCGTCGCTCCGGCAAGAGTCGTTCCGCTGTACTGACCGATCATGTTGTCCTCACCGTCATAGATATAGATATAATCGTAACCCGACTCCGTCCGCGTCTGCTCATCAAATGTCACATACACGCCGTTCGTTGCGCCATCCAACGTGTAGGTCCATGTCTCATCCGCACTGTCGGGATAGTTGTGTTCGCTCTCCGGAAGCTGTTCAGCCCCGCAGATCGTGCAGACGCCGTCCTCGTAGTTGTGACCCACGATGAAGTAAGTTACATCGGTGCACCACATACGGCCCATCGGACCCTCGCCGGCCGAACGGTAGATCCCGGTGCCCTCTTCACAGTAGAAGTATGCCTGATTGGGGTAGTAGTCGCTTTC
>JAJQAH010000102.1 GCA_021203885.1 Oscillospiraceae bacterium
CGATCGTGAAACACATCGTGGAGCTGCACGACGCCGAACTTTCCCTGGAGAGCGAGGTCGGTGTGGGAACGACGATCAAAGTCGTGTTTTAGAAACGGGCCCCAAATTGCTGAAAAACATAGACAAAACAGGGATTTTGTGATACTTTAGTACCTATGAAACCGATAAGACAAACAAAGAAAATCAAAAAAAGAATCTGTTCGGCGCTGTCCGCGGTTTTTCTGGCTCTCGCGATGTTCGGATCAATGGTCTGTACCGCAGCGGCTTCGCAAACAGCTTTAGTCTACACGAATGACACCTCCCGGGTCTGGCTGTGGGTCCTCATTGTCATTATTGTGGTGGTGATCATCATCCTCCTGCTGGTGCTTCTTCGGCTCCGGCGCAGAAATAACCGCAAGTAAGCGGCAGGCCAAGTTGAGTTTATGCGGTAAAAAATAATCAAATTTTTACGCGTATTTTACGCGGATTTTACGCAAAAAGGCATGATGCAAACATGCTTTTTTGCGTTTTTCTTTGCGCATTTTTAGTCGATTGTTCTTGCAATATTTAGTTTAGTGCATAAAATAAAAGCAGGAGGACATCATCGCATGAGTTCCGGAAATAAATCCGCCTATGATATGATTTATCTGGCCGGGTGTGTGGTCAACCGGATCACACCGGATTGCAGTCGGATCGAGAGTATGGATTTAGACTCTGTTTTTGAGCAAAGCCATTCCTGCAGTCTGAGTGCTTTGACTTATGCTGCGTTGGAATCTCTTTGGGAAGCGGATCGTTTAAAGGGAACATCGCGTGAGCGAATCAATTCCACAGGGAATCAGGAAACCCTTCAAAAATGGAAAAAGGACAGAGATGACGCGCTTTACAGGAGAGTTCGGTTTGACATAGAGCGGGAACAGTTGCTTTCTTTTTTGGAAGAGGCCGGCATCTGGTATCTTCCATTAAAAGGGATCGTGCTCAAGGACTTCTATCCGGAGCCGTGGATGCGGCGGGAGGCGGACAATGACATCCTGTATGACACCACCTACCAAAAGCAGGTGCGTCAGTGGTTTGTGGATCGGGGATATCAGGTTAAAAGTTATCGGCAGGGGATTGAGGATGATTACCTGAAGCTGCCATGCTATAATTTTGAGATGCACACGGCCATGGTTGGCAGAGATCGCCACACGTGGTTCGCGTATTATGAAAATGTGAAGGATCGGCTCATCCCGGATGAGGGAAAATCCTATGCCTATCACCTTACCGATGAGGATTTTTATATCTACGGGGTGATTCATTGCAATAGACACTATACAAAAAAAGGAACGGGACTTCGCTCCCTTCTGGATAGTTACGTATATACAAAGACGAAAAATGCAGACTTAGACTGGGAATATATCCAACGGGAATTGGCAAAGCTCGAGGTGGATGAATTTGAGCGGCAGATGCGGGAGGTTTCCTGGAAGATTTTTGATGACCCGCAGAGTGTTTCGGAGGAAGGTTTATCAGAAGAGGAACGGGATTTTTTGGAAACTTTCTTGTCTTCTCCGACCTATGGCACATACGAAAACATGGTCCGCAATACCTTAAAGGAAATGGACCCCGATGCGGAGAAGCCGACCGGATGGACAAAATTCCGGTATGTACTGCGCCGCGCTTTCCCGAACGCGGAATTTATGGCGGTATATGCGCCGATTTTGGCAAGACATAAATGGCTGCTCCCGGCAGGGTATGTATATCGGATTATTCGTACATGCTGCAAATTTCCCGGCAGAGCCCGCTCGGAGTTTAGGACGATGCGGAATATGACGACGGAAGAGACCTCCGCGTGGACAAAACAAGGAGTGTTTGTGACGGAAAAGCCGGCCGGGATTTCCCTGGAAGACATCTATCAGGCGCTTCGGGAGCCGCTGGGCGATAAAAAGACAGATCGGGAAACGTATGTGTCGGCCTGGGAGCAAAGCCTCACGGAGAAGGGGGAATGCTTTGTTGCGCTGCATGGGGAGGAAATTGTCGGAACGCTCTCCGTTGTCCTGCGGAAGCGGGACTGCTGGTATAGGAAAGGGGAGGTTGCTTTTTGTCTGTATGTCAGGGTTGCCTCGGAATGGCAGGGCTGTCATATCTTTTCCGGACTGTTGGAGAAGGCGTTGGAATATGCCGGGACACACGAGTGTGCCATCGTTGAACTGCGGGTCGGTGCGGGAAACCGTCATGCGATCGCGGTCTATCGACACCACGACTTTCGGGCGGTGAAACTTCTGCATCCAAAGCACCGCAGCTATGCGGTCCGGATGGCAAAGTTTCTTGAAGAAGAGCCGCACCGGGCGCGTCTGCGTTTGACGGATATGGCGATCCGTATCCTGCTGCCGTTCTATTGGGCGGCGCGGTACATGTATCACACGGTTCGGAGGAAGGAGTAAGATAGATGTCGGAAACCCCTTTTTATGTAAAACTGGCTGACCGGACGATCCGGATCACCCCGCTGACACCGAATCTGATTCATTTTTGCGCGGATTATCTGGTCGCGGAGCCGCTGGAAACGGATATCGATTTTTCGGTTGCGATTACGCGGGAGGTTATCGCGGCGGAGCAGGCGCGGGCGAAGGCCCTTTTGGCGAAAGGAAAAGCACCCTGGCTAAATACTTCGGAGGCCTATCTGGAGCCGCTGGCGCTTGCCCGGCAGGCTGCCACCGTTCTGCTGGACTGTGATGTCCTGTTGGTGCATGGATCCTGTCTCAGCCTGGATGGCGAAGGGTATATGTTCGTGGCACCGAGCGGGGTAGGAAAGAGCACACATGCGGCCCTGTGGCGGGAGCAGTTCGGAGAACGAGTGGTCATGATCAATGACGACAGACCCTACCTGAAGGTGACAGACGGCGGCGTTTTCGCCTATGGGGCGCCCTGGAACGGCGCACACCATCTCGACACCAACACGTGTGTTCCCTTAAAAGGACTCTGCCTGTTGGCTCAGGACGAGATGAACCATATCGAACCAATCACGCTGGAGGAGGCGTATCCCTGGCTGTTCAGGCAGACCTGGCGTCCGGAAGATGCAGCGGGCAGGGCACAGGTGCTTTCCTTGTTGGAGCGGCTGGGACGGCAGGTAGATCTCTACCGGCTGCGCTGCAATATGGAGCCCGAGGCGGCTCTGATCGCCTGCGAAGGGATGCGCGGCACGCAGAGAGAGTAAAAAGACATACGGGCAAAGCGATAGAATATAAAAGGAAGAAGGAGGAGTTGATCACATGAAATTGAAGACGGAATTTATCACTCAAAAAACAGGACAGAACTATGTCGCTGTCACCGCGCAGGGGGACAATGACGTGCTAAACGGCATGGTCCGCAACAATGAAACAGCCGACTTTATCTTCCGTCAGCTGATGGAAGAGACCACGGAGGAACAGATTGTGGCGGCGCTGCTTGCCGAGTATGATGTGCCGGAGGATGTGGCTGCAAGAGATGTCCACAAGGTCATAGAGATCTACCGGGACGAGGGACTTCTGGATGACTGAGGAAAACGAAGAGATTGTCAATCGATTGAAAAAAGGACACCGCGTGGTGATCAAAAATATGCACGGTCACAGCATGGAACCCCTGCTCTATGAGGGGAGATCGCAGGTTATAGTGGAGCCGATTGTTGAAAAGCCCGGAAGGGGAGATCTGGTACTCTGGTGGAGAAAGGATGGGTCGTTTATCCTGCACCGTGTCGTGGGCGAGGATGAGCGGGCTTATCTGCTGCGGGGCGATCACAATGTCAAAGAGGAGCGCGCCAATAAAAGACGCGTTGTCGGCGTGGTTACGGATATCTGCCGGGAAGGGAAGTGGTTTCCGGTGACGAATCGCCGATATCAGGCATACGTGCGGCGTCGTATGGCTCTGGCGGAGGTGCGTAGCTTAAACCGCAGGATATATAAGGCCGGCACGAAAAAACAGTAGAGACAAAAGCGCAGAGGATTGACCGGGCAGAAGACGAAAAACCCGGATGGAGAAGAAATGAAGGAAAAGGTGAACACCGGTGCTCTTCGTTACTTGGGCGAGGTGTCCGGACGGACCAAAGGGAATATTGCGCTGTTGACTTTGATCCAGGCAGTGATCGGAGTCTGCAGTGTGTTTTACGCGCTTTTTCTGCAGGATATTATTAATGCGGCGGTGGATGGAGACCGCCATACGTTTTTCGTCAATCTCATAAAGTTTGTCGTGTTGATCGCAGTGCAGGTTACCCTGCGCGCGATCGTCCGGTTTCTGACCGAGCTGACCCGGGCTACGCTGGAAAACCGCATGAAGACGCGCCTTTTTGACATGCTGCTCGAACGGGACTACGCGTCGGTCACTGCGGTACACTCCGGCGACTGGATGAACCGTCTCACTTCGGATACACAGCTGGCTGCCGACGGCATGACGACCCTGCTCCCCTCGCTGGTCGGCATGGTGGTGCGGATCGTGGGGGCCATTGTCGTGTTCGCCATGCTGGACCGGCGCCTGCTCTTTATTATCATCCCGGCCGCGATTCTGCTTATTCTGGTTTCCACTTCGTTCCGCAGAGTGATGAAGCGGCTTCACAAGGCGATCCGGGAACGGGATGGGAATCTGCGCGTACAGATGCAGGAGACACTCGAGAGTATGCTTGTGGTGCGTTCTTTCGGCGTGGAGGACGAAATGTCCGATGAAGCGGAAGAAAAAATGGACGATCACAAGGCTGCGAGAATGAAGCGGAACCGCTTTTCCAATTTCTGTACTACGGGGTTTGGCGTGATCATGCAGACGGCTACCGTGCTGGGTGTGGCTTTCTGCGGCTACGGGATCCTTACCGGGTCGATGACTTACGGAACCTTTGTGGCGGTGCTGACCCTGATCGGACAGATCCGGGTTCCCTTTCAGAATATCAGTGGATTTTTACCGCAGTTTTATGCGATGCTGGCCAGCGCGGAGCGGCTTATGGAGGCGGAACGGCTCCCGGAGGGGGAGAGCGGCGAGGCCGAGCCCCTGTCGGACATCCAGAGACAGTATGACACAGAACTTGACGGAATGGGGCTGGATACAGTCAGCTTTACCTACCCTGATCCGTCTCAGGAGACTCATGTCGAACTGCCTGCCATACTCTCGGATGTAAGCCTGCACATTAAAAAGGGGGAGTATGTCGCCCTGGTCGGGCCGAGCGGCTGCGGCAAGAGCACTCTGTTAAAACTGATGATGTGTCTGTACACGCCGGATTGCGGAGAACGTTATGTCACGTTGACGGGCCGGACTGCCGATCAGTCGACCCATAGGGAGCCGCTTGATACGAGGTGGCAGCGTCTGTTCGCCTACGTGCCGCAGGAAAACCAGTTGATGAGCGGCACGATCCGGGAGGTTGTCGCCTTTCCGGACAGA
>JAJQAH010000005.1:0-4006 GCA_021203885.1 Oscillospiraceae bacterium
TTATCTCCCAGCAGGTCCAGGGCCGTCCGGAGGGCCCCGGCCAGCAGATTGATCTCTTCTTCCGTATTGTAAAAGGCGGGGGAGACCCGCACCGAATGCTCCGTGCCGAAATGCCGAAGTGCGTTGGCGGCGCAGTGGTGCCCGGAGCGCACGCAGATCCCCTGCCGGTCCAGAAGCTGCGCCACATCGTAGGAGTGAACGCCCGGCGCCACGAAACTGACCGCGCCGGCCCGCCGCTTCGGGTGACCCAGAATCTGCACGCCGGCATCCTCCAGCACCTTCTCCGTCAAAAGCAGAAGCGACTGCGCGTCCCGGGCCAGCTTCTCCCGGCCCTGTTCCTCCAGATAGGAAAGGGCCGCGCCCAGACTGATGATGCCCGCTGTATTGGGCGTGCCCGCCTCGAAATTATAGGGGGCTTCCGCCGGTTCATACCGGAAGCCCTCAACCGACGTGACCATGCCGCCGCCCAGGCGGACGGGCTTAAGCCTTTGAAGCCAGTCGCTTCGCATATACAAAACGCCCGTGCCGGTCAGGGACCCGGCCTTGTGGCCGGAAAAGACCAGAAAATCGAAGTCCGCGGCCTTTACGTCCACCGGCAGATGGAGAACGGCCTGGGCCGCGTCGATCAGCACCGGCACGCCGGCGGCGTGGGCCTCTTTTGTGATCTCCTCCGCGGGACTGACCGTGCCGATGGCGTTGGAGACCCAGCCGAAGGTTACCAGCTTCGTGCGGTCGTTCAGAAGTGCCCGGAAGGCGTCCGGATCCAGATCCCCGTTTTCGTCCATGGGGATCATCTCAAGCTCCGCCCCCGACCGGCGGCAGGCCCGCACCCAGGGGAGCAGGTTGGAGTGGTGCTCCAGCTCCGTGGTGATCACCCGGTCACCGGGCCTTAAGATCTGCTCTTCGAAGATCTCCGCCAGCATGTTGATTCCGTCCGTGGTCCCGGATGTGAAGATGATCTCTTCGCTCTCCTCTGCGCCCAGAAAAGCCCGGACCGTCTCCCGGGCATCCTCCACGGCCCGGCCGGTCAGCCGCCCAAGCACGTGGGGGCTTCTGCGCACGTTCCCGTTCTCCGTCCGGTACAGCTCCTCCACGGACGCCAGCACCGGCAGGGGCACCTGCAGGGTGGCCGCGTTGTCCAGATAGACCAGGGGCCGGCCTTCAAATTCTCTTTCCAGTATGGGAAAGTCGTCCCGGATGCTCATTCGACCTCCGCCCCCTCCAGTGTACGTATGATCCGGCGAAGGCCCCGGTTCTCCTGCTCCCGGAACAGGTCCCGGAACAGGGGAAAATCCAAAAGGCCGCAGGTGTAGGAAGAAATCTCGGCGATATCCCGGCCGTCGTAGATCTCCCGCAGCAGGGAAAGGGCACCCTTCACGAGGGCGGATTCACTGTCCGCCCGGACGAGCAGGATATCCCCCCGCCGCTCCGCCTGAAGCCAGGTCCTGGCCTGGCAGTCCGGGACCAGATCCTCCTCCCGGCGCTCCTCCGCCGGGATCCCCGGTTCCTCCTTCCCGCATTCCGCCAGATAGGCCATCCGGTTCAGATCGTCGCCCAGGGCGGTCAGATCCTGCCGGATGCTCTCCTCGGTCTCCGCCATCGTCATGATTTTCCGCCGTATCTGGCCTCCCAGACCAGGGAGCCCAGCTCGTCCGTGTCCCGCACCAGTCCCAGGCGGTGGGGATCGATATCCGCCTTAAAATCCTTCTTTACCGCCGTCAGAAGAAGGGCAATCTTCATGGCCGTGGTGCCCGCCGCGCCGCAGGTGGTGGCCGTCTCCGACTCTTTGGAAAGCGGTATGTGCAGATCCAGCATCCGCTCGATGCTCAACTCCGCCAGCTCCGACAGATCCTTGGTGCCGCTGTCGTCCGGATCCAGCAGGAATTTTTTGCAGACGTACCGGTAGATACAGACCCGGACGAAATCCACGTCCGGACTGTCGGAGGCCAGCACCCTGCCGGCCTCCGCCACGGCGCTGTCCGAGTCCCGCAGGATCCTGTCCCGGATCTCCTGTCTCATACCAGGACCGGCTCGATATCGTAGCTCTCGGCCAGCATCTTAAGCGGCTCCGCGTAGTCCCCGAAGATCAGGGGCGCGTGCAGACCGGCCCGGCACTGCTCGTGATAGACCTTCTTCTGGTCGTCCACCTGGAAGATGAACCCGCCGTTGCAGTTGTTCAGATCGTAGCCGAAGCTTTTGACGATGGTGCCACGGCCGATCAGCATCCGCTTCAGATCCCCGCTGAATTTGGCGAAGGTGATGACCTGGCCGGCATCCTCGTTGAAGTTGTGGCGCATGACGGCGCCGAATTCCTGATCGTAGGCGAAATGCTTCAGGCCGTATGAGTTGTCCGGTCCGTCGATCCCCCGGAACTTCCGGTGGGGCGTGGAGTGGGAGACCGCGTACAGGTTATCCATGCCGGCCAGCTCCCCGATGTCCTCCTCCGGCACCAGTTTCGTCAGCTGCCGGTTCAGGCTCTTCTGGTCGTTGAAGACCAGCGGCAGGGTGTTGCCCATATACGGCGCCTTATTGGAGATGACGATCTCCGCAAGCATGGTCACGGCGGAGGCCACGTCATACTCGCAGGCGGAGGCCAGGCCCAGCTCCAGATTCAGGGAGTGGCACAGGCAGAAGGTGAACTGCTCCTGATTCATCCGGCGGGTGGAGCAGATATCCGGGCAGGGGATCACCACGCCGTCGCAGTCGTACAGATCCATGTTCTTCTGGATGACCCGGTGTGCGATCAGGGACTTGACCAGCTTGTCCTTCTCCACGTCCACCACTTCCGCGCCGGCCATCAGCTGATCCGCCACGTCCTCCAGCTCGGCGATCTCCTCCTCCGTGATATTGGGGGTGATCCGGCCCGGGGTCGTGTGATTCCCCTCCGGGGTCAGCGGGTGCATCATGTCCAGGATCTCATGGGCGTTGACTGTGCGGAAATGAATGCCCATCTTCTCCGTCACCGCCCGCAGGTTGATAAAGCTGTCCGTGGCGCCGGCCACCGGGATATCGTAGTTGAAGCGGGGGACCAGCAGCAGATTGGACTCCCGAAGCGCCTTCCGGGCCCGGAGCACCTGCAGGTGCTTGATCGTGTCCTCCCAGGTCAGCTCGCAGATGGGATCGATGTTCTCCGCGAACAGCATGCCGCTCTTTACCGGGTTCCAGACGTTCGGAATGATGCAGATCGGCTTCCGGGCCCGCAGGCAGAACTCGTTGAATACCATGTCGGCGCCGAAGGTGTTCATGGCCAGGTATACGTCCACATCGTCCTGATCCTGCAGCAGGGTCTCGAAATACTCCTCCTTGATATCCCAGTCGCAGGTCACCTCCACGCTGACGGGATCCATAATATTGATATAGTCCGGCAGGGTCTGCCGGAGCGTGTCCATCATATCTCCCATGATCCGGCCGTTGACCACCGTGTCGAACCCCGGTTCCAGCGTCTCGCCGCCGGACATCCGGCATGGGCCCTCGAAATAGTATTTGTGTGCGAACATGACGAACGCCGGCCTGGCGTTCAGTTTGACTTCTCTGCATGAACGGATCATTTTAATCATCTCCTTTTTCTTTGTTGAAAACAAGTATATCGGCGCAGAAGGGGAAAAACAATAGATTCGCCGCACAGTCTTTGCAAAAGTGAATAAGGCACCACTGTGCAGACTGCACAGTGGAAGGTATTGCTTTTTCGGCGGAATGCGATATAATAAAAAAAGAGGATTTCCGGGATTCCGGGAAAGGAGGGGGCACGCGTTCCGCCGGACTTTTGCGGCGGGAGTGCGTGCCGGCATGGTTTATGAATCTGAATCTGTGGGCCGTCAACGACTGGCTGCGGGAATACGATACGAAGATCAACTGTACATCGCCGAAACAGGAGTTCTCCGGCATCCGGCTGTATCAGCCGGGGCAGGAGATCGTGCCTTACGCCCTGTATATCGGGCGGTCCGACGATTTCTTTCATGACGGCGGCCGGAACGTGGTCTGCCGCGGGGGCAGCGATACGCTGACC
>JAJQAH010000005.1:4106-5315 GCA_021203885.1 Oscillospiraceae bacterium
AGAACAGCTCCCTGTCCGGGGAGAAGCTGATGGAGTTTAACCGGCGGTTCAGCAAATCCTTCTACGAGAGCGATATCTTCTCGATCCCCCGCGGCTTCTTCCCGACCCAGTCCCTGTGCAAACATATCTTCTCCGACGACGGCGCCAGACTGGGGACCGCGATCCTGAAGATGCCCGAGGAGGAGGAAGGGGACTACCAGCGGCTTCCTTACAGCCAGCGCTTTTTCCTGGAGTGTTTCGTGGGCCTGGTGGAGAAATGGGTCCACGATTCCCCGGAGAGCAAGAACTCCTTCCGCCTGACATCCTATTTCGTCAGCGCCCTGCTGGGGAACGCGGACGCGCTGCCCGTCATGGAACGGCAGCTGACCCTGTTCGGCTGGGGGGAGAACTGCCGGAAGCAGGTCCTGGTCATCTGCGCCCCCCGCGGCTCGTCGAATTTCAGTATGCGGTTTACCCGGGAGCTGTCCGGGGAGGACCTGCACGTCTTCGTGATCCCGTTTGAAAACCGCCTGGTGGTCCTGTGCGATCTGGACCGGCTTCCGGGGGCCTTTTTCGGCCGGCTCCGGGAACTTCTGACCGGCAGCGGATACTGCGCCTCGGCCAGCCTGCCCTTTACGGACCTGAAGTTTTTCGACCGGTCCTACAAACAGGCGATGACGGTTTTAAAATACAGCCCGCAGGTGCCCGGCACCCTGTACCGATGTCAGGACGTGGCCATGTTCGTGACGGCCAGGACCGTCCGGGACAATCTGTCCACATCCCTGGCCCATCCGGCGCTGACGTTTTTCAAAAATTACGATGCGGAGAACGGCACCGAATATTACCGCACGCTTTTCACGTACCTGGTCTGCGAGCGGCGCAATCAGCAGACGGCGCAGGCACTGCACATCCACCGGAACACCCTGATCCTCCGCATGGAGAAGATCCGGGATCTGTGGCCCCTGGATCTGGACGACGCCAACGAGCGGTTTTTCCTGCTGTTTTCGTTCTACCTGTACGGCATGGACGATCCGGCCGGACCCGGACTTCCGGGCTATTCCCTGAGTACGGCCGGCCCCGGGCTGCCCGCTTCGTAGAGCCGGGGAGAGGGCGGACTGCCGTATGCATAAAAAAAACCGGGCCGCCATGGATGACGGCCCGTAGAAATGGTTGAATTGGAGGCTAATCGATATGAACATCAGCTGGGACAGCGATGCGTATACGAAAAAA
>JAJQAH010000031.1 GCA_021203885.1 Oscillospiraceae bacterium
TTCCTCCCACCGCCTACTGTGTAGAGGCGGGGGAATCCTTGCGAATTATGTTGAAGCCATGCAAAACGGCGATTCCAAGGCCCTTTCGAATTGTTTTGCGCCCCGCTGCCGCTATTTCGATTACTGCCCGATCACGATTAACCGGCCGAATTATCATGTCTACGGCCGTCAGGGCATCGAGATGTTTTTTCTCAACAAATTCACTTTCCGTTCGATGGTCCTGACCGACTGCGTAATCGAAGACGACAGGACCGCCAATTTCATTGTATTATACGACGGGATCTATCTGTACGCCCGCGCCACCATCGAACAGCTTTCCGAAGACGGACTGATTGAGGAGCTGACCGTGCGGCCGGCCTGATCCGGATCTCGGAGACCGATTCGCGCGAAAATATGGCACGGTTCCCCTTTCCCCGGGGAGCCGTGCCTTCTTTTTTCTTGTTCTTACTTTTCTTGCTTGACTGGTCTCTTCCGGATTACATCTCGCCTATAAACATCCTCCAGTTCCGGATAAAATATTCCGCGCCGGACCACACCGTGGTCACGAGGATCACAATAAAGCACACCGTATTCAGCCACGCCGGGATCGGCAGGAGCATCAGGCAGATGCAGATCATCGTGGAGGCTGTCTTGATCTTGCCCGACCACGCGGCCGCGATGACATAGCCCTTGGGCGCCGCCACCATGCGAAGGCCGGAGACGGCAAACTCTCTGGCGATCACGACCAGCAGGATCCAGGCCGGCATCTGACCCATGTCCACGAACCACAGCATGGCACAGATAACCAGCAGCTTATCCACCAGCGGGTCCATAAATTTCCCGAAATCCGTAATCTGATCGTAGTGCCGGGCGATGTACCCGTCCAGAAAATCGGTCAGGCACGCCACAACAAATATGCCCAGCGCCACATATACATGTCCGGAAAACTGTACATACAGAAGGATCAGAAAGACCGGTATCAGAACGACCCGGAAGATCGTCAGTTTATTGGCTGTCGTCATGACTGTTCTCCTCCTCCCCGGTCAGATCGCCGTCCAGCGTTCCGGTAATGGTCACCCGGACAAACTGGCCCGGCTCCGGGGATCCGTCAGAAGTGAAGTAGACGTGGCCGTCCACATCCTGAGAGTCGGCCCAGCTGCGGCCCTGCCAGCATCCCATCTCTTCATTGTATCCCTCACACAGCACCTCTAAGGTGCTGCCCATACATCTCTCGTTGAATTCATCCATAACGCGCGACTGCAAATCCACCAGGAGTTCTGTGCGTCTGTCGATCACTTCGGCCGGCACCTGGCCGGGCATTTCGGCTGCGGGGGTGCCTTCCTCCGGTGAAAAAGGAAATATTCCCGCCCGCTCGATCTTCGCTTCCCTGAGGAAATCGCATAACTCCTCGAACTCCGCCTCTCCCTCTCCGGGCAGTCCGGCGATGATGGATGTTCTCAAAACCAGGCCCGGAATACGCTGCCGCAGCTTATCGAACAGCGCCCGGATCTCGTCTCCGGTGCCCCGCCTGTTCATGGCGGCCAGAATATCATTGTTGATATGCTGGATCGGAATATCCAGATATTTTAAGATCTTCGGCTGATCGGCAATCACGTCGATCAGCTCATCGTCCATCTCATCCGGGTACAGATAGTGCAGCCGGATCCAGTGAAAGGGAAGCTTGCACAGCTGCTCCAGCAGCTCCGGCAGCATCCGGCGCCCGTACAGATCTGTCCCGTAGCGGGTGATATCCTGAGCGATCACGATCAGTTCCCGGCATCCGTGCTGTGCCAGGTCTTCCGCCTCAGCCAGCAGGTCTTCCATGGGGCGGCTCCGGTAAACGCCCCGCAGGGACGGGATCACACAGTAGGAACAGTGGTTGTCGCAGCCCTCCGCGATCTTCAGGTAGACACTGTATTCCGGCGTAG
This sequence comes from Oscillospiraceae bacterium, assembly GCA_021203885.1. GTDB lineage: Bacteria > Bacillota > Clostridia > Oscillospirales > Oscillospiraceae > JAJPXI01. The sequence goes on from JAJQAH010000031.1 coordinate 1,908, forward strand.
TCAGGATCCGCGGAAGTTCCTCTTCCGTATGGTCGATGTCGCCGAACCGGGCCGGACGGTCCCCGGCCTGTAACTGCTCCAGCGCCGAGACGATCTCCGGATAGCTGCCCGTGCCGAGTATCCCGTCCACTTCCGGAAGTTCCTGAAAAACCTGATCCTGATAGCGCTGCGTCAGGCAGCCTGTCACCAGCAGTTTCCCGAGAAGGCCCTGCTCTTTCAGCTGGGCGAGCTGAAGGATATTTTCGATTGCCTCGCTCTTGGCGCTCTCGATGAACCCGCATGTATTCAGCACCGCGACATCAGCGCCGGCCGGGTCGCTCAGGACTTCATGACCGGCCTGCCGGGTCAGCGCCATCATCTGTTCGGTGTTGATCTGATTTTTCGCGCAGCCGAGGGAAATGAACGCTACTTTCAAAAGTCTTCCTCTTCTCCGTTTAGTTTCTCTTCCCGCCGGAACCGGTTCATGGCTTCCGAGACCGTGCTCCAGGAAAAACCGCGCCGCACGAGCGCGTCGGATACCCGCTTGAATTCTTTCGGATCCCCGCTTTTCCCTTTCAGGTGCGCAGAGATATAACTTTCGACGGTGTCCTGTGGATCGGGCAACTCTTCCAGCGCCTGATCCCACATCTCTCTGGGTACCCCCCGGCGGTACAGCTCATCCCGGATACGCCGTTCTCCGTACCCCTTGGATGTGTAATGCCGGACGATGCGTCCGGCATAGGCTGAGTCGTCCAGGTATCCCAGCTGCTCCATGCGCTGGCAGACATCCCGGATCTCTTCTTCCCCGGCCCCCCAGCGAAACAGGCGGTCGGAGAGTTCCTTTTCGGACATCGGTTTACGTGAAAGCAGGTCGATCGCCCGTTCACGCCGCCGGCTGCGGCCGGCCATCTCTTCCATCTCGCCGATCTGTTCTTCGGTCAGTTCGCATCCAACGTACAGGGAGTAGTCCAGCACTTCCTGTTCGCCCACTCTGAGCTTTCTCCCGTCATCGAGCGTGGCCAGCCAGCGGCCTTCCCGATTCCGATCGGGTTCCAGCTCCTGAACGATCACCTCAGTCCAGCTCCTCGTCAAAGTCCTCAGCGGAAACATCCACGCCCCCGCCGGCTGCGGAAGACTCATCCGTCTGTTCCGTGTCCGGCGCGCGGCCGGCGGCCACGGCGGCGATCTGACTCTGTTTGCTCATCAGATTAAAGGCGTTGTCCCGGATCTGCTGCTCGATGTCCGCGGCTATCTCCGGGTTCTCCGCTAAAAAGGCCTTAGCGGCCTCACGCCCCTGGCCCAGTTTTGTATCTCCCATGGCAAACCAGGAGCCGGATTTTTGTATGATATCCAGTTTCTGTCCCAGGTCCACCAGTTCTCCGAGCTTGGAAATGCCCTGCCCGTACATGATCTCAAACTCGGCCTCGCGGAAAGGCGGTGCCACTTTGTTCTTGACGATCTTTGCCCGGGTCCGGTTCCCGACCACTTCGGAGTTGTTCCGGATCGCTTCGGTCCGGCGTATATCGATCCGCACCGAGGAGTAAAACTTCAGTGCCCGGCCGCCCGTGGTTACTTCCGGGTTCCCGTACATAACGCCGACTTTCTCACGAAGCTGGTTGAGAAAGATAACCACGCAGTTTGTCTTGGCGATCGATCCGGCCAGTTTCCTCAGAGCCTGGCTCATCAGACGGGCCAGAAGCCCCACATGGGCATCCCCCATGTCTCCTTCGATCTCTGCCCGGGGCGTCAGCGCCGCCACAGAGTCCACAACCACCACGTCGACGGCGCCGGATCTCACCAGCACCTCGCAGATATCCAGTGCCTGCTCTCCGGTATCCGGCTGGGAAACGAGCATGGAATCGATATCCACGCCCAGAGCCCGCGCGTAAGTCGGATCCAGGGCATGTTCGGCGTCAATAAACGCCACCTCGCCCCCCATCTTCTGGGCCTCCGCCAGAATGTGCAGGGCCAGTGTGGTCTTGCCGGAGGATTCAGGACCGTATATTTCCACGATCCGTCCTCTGGGAATCCCGCCGATGCCGAGAGCCAGATCGATGGAAAGGGAGCCTGTCGGGATCGCGTCCACCATGATATTGGGGTTGTCCCCCAGCCGCATGATCGACCCCTTCCCGAATGATTTCTCGATCTGCTCCATACAGGTCTCCAGCGCTTTTTTCTTATCCTCTGCGGGAGCCGCAGGCTCAACTGTCGATTTTCCTTTAGTTGCCATGATTCCTCTTCCTTTCCGGATCAGCTGCCGACGGCAGCCTCTACCACGCGCCATACGCCCGCGGTGTCCTGATATGTTTTGATATCCTGGAACCCGTGTTCCAGAAGCAGCATCTCTACTTTCCCCACCTGACCGATCCCGAGTTCAAAGGCAAGATGTCCGCCTTTTCTCAGGGCGCAGCCCCACTGGGATGTGACGGCCCGGTAGAAATCCAGCCCGTCCTCCCCGCCGTCCAGTGCCTGAATCGGCTCATAATCGCGTACGGAGGGGTCCAGGTCTTTGATGTCCTCCGTGGGGATGTACGGAGGATTGCAGGCAATCACATTAAAATCCCCCAGATTTGACTGAGGCGGCTGCAGTGCGTCCGCTTTCACCGCCGTTACTCTGGCGGAAAGGCCTTGCCGGCGGATATTCTGTTTGCAAACACTCAGGGCCGCATCCGAAGAATCAGCCAGGACCACGCTTCGCACATCCGTGTTGGCCGCCACGGCCAGCCCCACGCAGCCGGTCCCGGCACACAGGTCCAGCATCCTGGCGTCCCCGCCCGCTTCCCGGGTCAGCAGGATCGCACGCTCGGCCAGCAGTTCAGTATCCATTCTCGGGATCAGCACATCCCTGGATACTTCCATTGTCATACCGTAAAAATCCCATTCTCCGATAATATAGGCCACCGGCTCCCCGTTCAGGCGGCGCTCCACCAGTTCGCGGGCACGGCGTTCAGCGTCATTTCCGACGTACAGGGACATATCCTGAAGCATCTGTTCTCTGGACTTCTCCGTGGCACTGCAAACCAGTTCCCTGGCTTCCACCTGGGCGTTCTCAATGCCCGCTGCTTTCAGCTGACGGCGGATGTCCAGATACAGATTGTTGTAGGTCGTCGCCACTATCGTCACTCCTTATTTTTCCAATCGCTTACCAGGTATCTTTTCCTTTCTCTTTTGGGATCACCAGCGTCAGTGCCTCTATGCCCACCTCGATCATGGAATCGTCCGGTTCGAACGTGGTGAAGTTCTGCATCCACAGGCCCGGCCTGAGCAGGAGGTGTGTCAGCCAGTTGTCATACCGGCCGACCAGACGGTTGAGCTCGTAACTGATAGCCACCACGGGAAGCAGAAGAATAATTTGGGTCAGAAAGCGAAGCCACATATTGCTCCAGTCTATGAATGCGAACACGATACTGGAAACCAGTATGGCAACCACGATGACCACAAACAGGAAACTGGTCCCGCACCTCGGATGGTGGCGGGGCTGGATTCGGACATTTTCGACGGTCAGGGGAAGCCCGGCCTCATAACAGAAAATGGTCTTGTGTTCCGCCCCGTGGTAGGAATACACACGTCTCATTTCTTTCATTTTCGAGGTCAGATAAAGATAGAGCAGGAAAATGACAACTCTCAATACGCCCTCGATCAGACTGTGGATGATCGCAAGGTTGATCCACTGGTCAAAAAAACCGGCCAGAAACGTCGGGAGCAGAAAGAACAGCGCCACACTGAACACAATACTGATCAGGGCTGTCACACCCACGAGCACGCCGTACGCTCTCTCGCTGCCAAGATGCTTCTCAACCCATTGTTCCATTTTCGACGGTTCTTCTTTTTCCACTTCCTCTTCGTCCTCACTGGTCAGGTCCGCCGCCCAGAAAAGATCTCCGACCCCGTGGATCAGGGAGGACCCGAAATTGAATATGCCACGGATGAACGGCCATCCCAGAACCGGGTGTTTATTCGCGGCCCATTTCCTGGGTTCATCCTTGACTTCCAGTTCCCCGTCAAGTTTGCGTACCACAGCCGCCCGATTATCCGGCCCCAGCATCGTGATCCCTTCGATCAGCGCCTGGCCTCCGATCGTCGTGCGGAAACGCCTTTCTTTTATTTCTTCATCATCCATTGTAACTCCTTGTAACTCCTTCCGCCCCGCAGGCCGTAGTTATTCAGTCTCTATCGGGAAGCGGACCATAGCCTGGCATCCGCCGCCTTCTGCGTTTTGTATGATTAATTCTCCGCCGTGCAGTGACATAATCTCGTCACAGACGGCAAGCCCGATGCCGGAGCCTCTCGCATTGGAGGAGCCTTTATAAAATTTGTATTTCACATAAGGCAGCTCACTCTCAGGGATCCCGGGTCCGTAATCCCGGACGATCACTTCCGCAAAATTGCCTTCCCGCTGAAGAATCACATCGATCTGTTTGCCTTCCGTACCTCCGTGTTTGAATGCGTTATCAAGCAGATTGCTGAAGACCTGACGAATGCGCTGCGGATCTCCGTTTATCAGCGGCATATCATCATCCGGGATTCTGTCCTCGTAATTCAGTGTGACTCCGCTCTGACGGAAAAACTCCCGATAGGTATATACTGCATCCTCCAGCTCCGCTTTCAGATCCATGGGTTCCGCCGAGATTTTAAACTCGCTGCCGGCAATGTGGGAAAACTCCAGCAGTTCCTCCACCATGGAGGACAGCCGCCGGCCCTCGGAAACGATGATCCCCATGCCTTTTTTCACATCCTGCGCATCCTGGACTTCCCCGTTCATGATCGTTTCCGCCCAGCCGGTAATCGCAGTCAGGGGCGTGCGCAGTTCGTGAGATACCGAGGAAATGAATTCCATCTGTGTTTTTTCGGCCTGGCTCAGCTTGTTGGACATGTCGTTAAACGCATTAGTCAGATCACCGATCTCGTTATTGTTGGTATTTTCGATCTGGATCCCGTAACTTCCGCCGGCGATCTGCTCGGCTGTCTCTGTAATCCTGACCACCGGATCCACGATAATGGTCCGGACAAAGATCAGGTTAATCAGACAGATGACAGCCATAATGCCCACCGCCACCGCCAATGCGATCAGAATCATAAGGAGAATCTGCCGGGTAATCAGGGCTGTGGATGTCACCACCCTCATAATGCCCACTATCGTCCCGTTATAAATCACAGGGGCAGATACCGCCATGATCCGCTCGCTGGTATTTGGATCCTGTCCGATCCACGTGCTGATCGTACCGCTAGTCACCGCCTCGTTGATATCCGCCGTTCCCGGGTATATACCGGCCGTCAATCCGGAAGTGGACTGCTCCACGCTGCCGTATCGGCTCAGGAACTGCAGCTCAAGCCGGTTCTTATCCTCAAAGCCGGAGACGTAGCTGCTGACAGCGGCCCGGTATTCGCTCTGATTATATTTGCCCAAAAAGCCCACTGCGGACACGACGGTCTTCTCCAGACCGGTGGATACGCTGCTGTAATAATAGCTGCCCATGGCGATTGAAAACGCGGCCACGCCGGCCAGCAGGATAAGGCCGGTGGTCAGCAGTGTATTCCGCAGCCACTGGATGCGGACATGCGTTCTTTTCGGTTTTTTCTTCTTTTCCTCGCTGTCGAGCTCCATTCCCGTATCCTCCCGGGCTGTCTCCGTATCAATCCTGAATTACGCGCTCCATTTATATCCGTAACCCCAGACTGTCGTGATATAGGTGGGATTCTGAGGGTCATCCTCGATTTTGACCCGAAGGCGGCGGACATTCACGTCCACGATTTTGACTTCTCCGAAGTAATCACGGCCCCATACGTTTTCCAGGATCTCCTCCCTGGACAGTGCTTTATCAGGATTGCTCATAAAAAGTTTCATGACATTGAACTCTACCTGGGTCAGCCTGATCCGCTCCCCGTTTTTTTCCAGAGTCCGGTTGCGGATATTCAGAAGGAAAGGCGGGCTGCTGATCTCCTCCGCCTCTGCCGGAGCCTCTTCCTCGGCCTCCCCCAGGCGGCGGTAAAGCGCATCCACTCTGGCCGTCAGTTCCGCGGGAGAAAAAGGTTTTGTCACATAGTCATCGGCTCCGGTCATCAGCCCGGTTACCTTATCCATCTCCTGGGTGCGGGCGGTCAGCATAATGATGCCCATTTTCATATTGCTGGCCCGGATCCGCCTGCATACCTCAAATCCGTCGATATCCGGCAGCATAATGTCCAGCAGAGCCACACGGATATCCGGGTTGTTCTGCAGCTGTTCCATCGCTTCTTCTCCTGTGGCGGCCTCGATGGTCTCATAGCCGGCACGCTTCAGGTTGATTACCACGAAGCTTCGGATATTGTCCTCATCTTCCAAAACCAGTATTTTTTTCACGGCTCCGTCCTCACTTTCGCGTGGTTAAAAGTAGTTAAGCATTCAGCTTGCACTCCAGTCGGCTTGGATCATGGAGAAGCTGTCAATCAGCTCCTCCTGACTGATCCCGCAGTTCCAATTCGTATCGGTCTCATAAAAACAGGCGGAATAAATCACTTCATTTTCCTCCAGCAAAATAAACCTTCCATCCTGAACGGCCCTGGAATTCCTGTTCGTCCCTGAAATGCGGTCGATCGACAGGAACGGTTCGGCCCCATCTGTATTTTCATCTCCGTTGGGCAGGTAATAAAAAGTGACCGTACGTACAGTGACGGCATTCTCATCCTCCTCACCCCTGGCCGCGGTCACGCACCCCTCCCATGTTTCCGGAAAGGCGATATACCAGCCGTCGTCGTAACAGTGAAAGGTCTCCTTAACCTGCTGTCTCTGTCCGTCCGCATCAAACTCATACCAGTGCATCAGATACATCGGCTTCGATTCCACCGGATCCGAAGACTTGGATTCATCCGACATCTGGGGGAGTTCTTCCGGGATGGGCAGATCCAGAATCCCGTTTCCCGTGATATCGGTTCCGTATACGTCCTGAAAATCGGTATAACTCCGCATGGTAGAACTGCTGATCCCGCTCGCCTCGTCCAGGGTCAAATTGACCAGCTGTTCCTCTTCAAAGGCCAGCACGTCGGTGATATAATCATCTTCTGCTTCGCCATTATGATCGATGGTGATCTCCGAGGTGACAAACAGGGCGGGCTGCTCGTCTGTCAGGCAGCCTTCTTTGGCATCTTTAACCGAGACCAGATGCTGGGAAAGATCCGTCTGCGACGTCAGGACCATCAGTCCGTCGCTGTATTCATACAGCTCCGCATGTCCAATCTGCTCGGACTCATTTGACTGGATCAGCAGGATCTCCTGCTGGTTGTCCTGATCCACGTCCATAACAGCACTCTGCGTAAATCCGCTGTACATCAGTTCCACAACATCGTAATCTTCTTCCACCAGTTTGTAGGCGCCGATCGCCCGCACATCCGTACTGATCTGCCAGATCACGACTGGATCCAGCAGGCCGTCTCCGCTGAGATCGACAAAATCGATCGAATAAATACCGGCTGCCTCCCCTTCAATAATCCAGGTCGTCTCGTATGCCTCTCCATTGTCTGTCTGATGGAAAAAATAGATTTTTATCGGTTTTTCGTCATCCGGGACAGAGAAGAAAGCAACCGCCGTCTCTTCCTCCCCGTCCTGATCAAGATCGTGAAGCTGGATATTCTGAGTATTGTCGCCCGCCGTCGGAGGAGAATACTCCGCCCCCAGATCTTCCTGTACCTGACTGACGGCCGTCTGCAGCTCCCCGTAGTCATCCGGCAGTTTGGGAAGCTGATATAAATCCTCTCCGGCCGTGAATGCGCAGCCGGTCAGCAGAAAAATCAGGCTCAGCAAAACCAGCGGCATTTTGATTTTCCTTTTCACCGGGCCATCTCCCTCCCTGCCGTTGAGGCCTTTTTTCTCCAAATCTTAACCATTTTATCCTATCATATATAGGAAAAAAATTCAATGATTTTTCCCAAAAACCTCGAATTCACAGCCCGTACGGCCAGGTGAAAAACACTTGCGCTTTCGAGTGATCTGTTCTATAATACTCTAGCATCTGCCGGTGTGTTGGAATTGGTAGACGAGGTGGATTCAAAATCCATTGTTGGCAACAGCGTGCGGGTTCGAGTCCCGCCACCGGCACCAGGGCACAACGTAATCCGAACCGGATCTTCCCTCCGGGAGACAGGTTCGGATTATATGTTTTGGGGTGGCAAAAACGGACCGGAGGCGCTGCCCCATTTCTGACTGTTCTTCCCTTTTTAGAGGTTGACAATCTTCCGGGGAATAGGGTATAATTCTTCTTGCAACCGAGGACGATTAGCTCAGCTGGTATGAGCATCCGCTTGACGTGCGGGGGGTCACAGGTTCAAGTCCTGTATCGTCCACCAAAGAAAAAGCTCTGCGGTCTTTTATGACTGCAGGGCTTTCTTTTTTTGGCTTCCGGGCGCCGCCACCTCCGCATTGCTGCCGGGAGCAGGTCAGAGCTCTTTTGCCGGCGGAAGCGCGTATTTTTCTTCCATCTGCCGATATTTCTCTTTGTATTCTTCGCTGTCGGTCCTGAATTCCTTCAGGGATTCATGCAGTCCCAGGGCACCTCTGCTGGTCTCCAGAACACAGCCGGCGATATTGGAACAGTGGTCGGAGGCACGTTCCAGATCCGTCAGGATATCGGTCAGGACAAACCCCGCATCCACGGAACATTCCCCGTTCTGCAGCCGCAGGACATGTCTGGCCCGCAGCTGGTCACAAAGGGACTCCACGAGCTGTTTCAGCGGCTCGACGGAGGAAGCGATCTCGAGATCATCTTTCGTGAAAGCGTTGTAGGCCGTATCCATGGTCTCTTCCACGGCGGATGTCAGCACATGGAGCTCGTCCTGCGCGGCTTCACTGAAAGAGGCATCTCTGTATTGCAGCTCCTCCATGGATTCCAGCATTCTCAGCGCATGGTCGGAGATCCGTTCCACGTCGCTGATAATAAACAGCAGTTTGGAAGTCTCCGTACTCTCTTTTTCACTCATGGAATGGGAGGACAGTTTGACAAGATAGGTCCCGAGCATATCCTGGTATTCGTCCGTCGTCGCTTCCTCCTCCCGGACCTCATTGGCAAGATCCGGAGAGTAATCCAAAATGCACCGGATGCTTTTTTTCATGCTTCCCATGGCACATAAGGTCATGTCGCCGGCAACACTGCGGCAACGCTCGACCGCGAAAGAAGGAGTGGTCAGCAGGCGTTCATCCAGAAGGACCTCGGAGTCCTTCGACTGCCGCTTGTCCGGAACCAGGCGGATAGCCAGTTTTTCCAGCAGCGACGCGGCCGGCAGCATCAGTGCGGTACACAGGACATTGAACACCGTGTGGATAATCGCGATAGTTGCCTGATTGACGGAATCATTGATAAAGGAGAACGAGAAGATCGCGTTTGCGGCATAGAAGACCGCCAGCCAGAAAAAGCATCCGATTATATTGAAGCACAGGTGCACCACCGCGGCCCGTTTGGCGTTTTTATTGGCCCCGACGGCAGAGATCATGGCCGTCACGCAGGTCCCGATATTCTGGCCCATTATAATAGGCAGTGCCATCCCCACCGTCACTTCTCCTGTAACGGATAAGGCCTGCAGAATCCCCACGGAGGCGGAAGAAGACTGAATAATGGCGGTCAATACCGCTCCGACCAGAACACCCAGGACCGGATTGTTGAATGCCAGCAGGATATTCTGGAATTCAGGCACATCCGCCAGCCCGGAGACCGCGCTGGACATGGTCTCCATCCCGAACATCAGCACAGCGAACCCCAGCAGGATATAGCCGATGTCCTTTCGGGACTGTTTCCTGAAGCCCATGACCAGAATAATGCCTATCAGGGCCAGGACGGGCGTAAAATTAGCCGGTTTGAATATCTGGACAATAAAGCTGCCGCTGTCGATCCCGGTCAGTGAAAGGATCCACGCAGTCACCGTTGTCCCCACGTTGGCCCCCATGATCACGTTGATCGCCTGGCGCAGGGTCATGACACCGGAATTGACAAAGCCTACCACCATAACCGTGGTGGCTGAGGAGGACTGAATGACGGCCGTCACGACGAGGCCGGTTAAAAAGCCGGCGATCCGTCCGGAAGTCAGGCGGCCGATCATTCCCCGCAGGCTGGTACCGGCTCTCTTCTCCAGGGATGAACTCATCTGATTCATTCCGAAAAGGAACAGGCACAGCCCGCCAACCAGAGTTAGTACATCTGTAAACTCCATAAATCTCCCTTATTCTCTTTCCTTTTTTCTCTACGCTCTTTTTCCAACTTTAATCATAGCAAAAATTTTGAATTAAGCAACCCATTTTTAGAAATTCGTTTTGCTTTTCCATCGAATCTCTATTTTGATGTTTTCCTCTAAAAAAATACTGTATCTTTTGTACAAAGATACAGCATCCCGACTTTTATCCGGAAGAATCTTCCTGTTCCGCCTGCTTTTTGGCCTGTTCCGCAGCGGCTTTTTCCCTGTCATATTCCATTTTATATATATGCTTGACCCGGGCATTATATTCACGGGCCTGCTGAACATCCCCCAGCTTTTCATCCACCATCGCCAGAGCATTGTATACATCCAGCAGCTGCGGATCATTTGGGCCGAACCGGCCGGCCAGGATCTTTCTGGATGCCTCCAGCGCCTTCGCGGAGTCCTCATAATTCTCCCGAATAAAAAGCAGGGCTCCGAGGTTATACTGCGCCTGAGCCACACCCACATGATCCTCTTCCACGTTGTTGAGCCAGATACTCAGGGATTCCCGCAGAAGCTGCTCGGCCTCATCCAGACGGCCCAGGCCCCTGCAGGCGGCCGCCAGGTTGTCCAGGCTCTCGGTCACCGCCGGATGGTCCGTCCCGAAACAGGCACGGCGGATCTCCAAAGCCCGTCGGTGGAGGGTCTCCGCCTCCTCATATTCTTCCCGCCCGCAGAGAAGAACCCCCAGGTTGTTCAGGGACTGGGCGACGGCGGGGTGATTAACTCCCAGAGATGCCTCTCTGGCTTGAAGGGCAAGCCTATAATACTCTTCTGCTTTTTCACTTTCATCGTGTACATCATGGATCTGTCCGAGGTCCTCATACATCTGGGCAAGCTCCGGAGAGGTTTCCTCTCCGCACCCGCCATAGATCTCCATTGCTTCCTTTTCTGCCTTTTCCGACTCATCCGGCCGGTCGGTATATAGATACAGTACGGCCAGCCGGGCCAGTTTATCTGCCACTTCCGGGTCTTCCGGTGACTTGGATTGTTTCAGAAGGTCGGCGGCCTGCTGAAAAAGGGTCTCGGCCGCATCGAAAAAGCCCTGCGCCATAAAGGCTTCCGCCAGCCGTCCCAGAGCATCGGCGAAGGCGGGATTTCCCGGAGTCAGCGTATCCTCATACAGTTTGATCACCTGACGCAGGATCTTTTCCGCCTGTTCCGGCTGCCCCATGGCCATATAATTGTCCGCCATACTGACCATGATCCGGCCAGGTTCGGGATCCTGTTCTCCCAGGTCGCGCTTCAGCATCTCCAGTGCTTTCCCCAGGTGATCCTGGCTTTCCAGGAGCCGGCCGGCCGCTTTATCGCATTCGGCCACGCCGGCCAGAACCTGCGCGATGCCCTGTGCGTCATCCGGGTCCTCTTTTTCCAGGACCTGCAGCGTCCGCTGCAAAATGGGTTCCGCATGGTCAAACCGGCCCAGCTGCAGATAGAGCGCTGCCAGCGCATAGTCGGCCGCGGCTGTCTCCGGATGATCCGGGCCGTAACAATCACGACAGACCTTCGCGCTCTCCTCCAAATATTCTTCCGCGTTCCCGAAGTCACCTGCGGCCCGGCACAGCTCGCCGAGATTTCCCAGCCCCAGTGCAAGGTGCTCCCGGTCCTCTTCCTTTCTGGCTTTCTCCACCATTTCTTTTGCCAAGGTCAGAGACTGTTCACTTTCGCCCTCCTGCCACAGCCGGATCATTTCCTGATTCAGTTCTTCCCAGTCGCTCGCCATACGTTGTCCTCTCCTGTTTTTTTAGTTGCTTTTTCCCGATATCCCGGAAAAATGATCTGCAAGGTTCGAAAAAGGGGATCCTGCCGGCTGTTTTTTGCGATTTTGCTGAATCCGCTCCGGGGCAAATTGGCGGATTTTAACAAAAAAGAAGGCGCGATTAACAATCTGATTAAAGTGTATTGACAAGTAAAACGATATCATGTAAACTAATTCATAATCAAAAGCCGGATATATTATACTGGGTTTTTGAAAAAAAAACAATCCGTTTTGTGGATTTTCCCGGGTATGGGCCATTGATCCGTGGAAGTGGCTCACCATCTCCTATGAAACACACAACAAATTCAAAGGATTCTACCCTTACCTGGCGGGGATATTTCCCATATAATGTGTAGGCGAAAAAATCAAACTGAATGCTGGCCCGCTGCAAGTAGTGTGCCGGCCTTTTTCCTAGTTAGACGTACTCTGCGCTTTAAGCGGCAACGTAGATATTTAAGGAAGGTTAGAGATTATGGATTCGCTGACTTATTACAAAACCCAAAGCTCTTTCACGGACCCGCGCAGCTATCAGGAACTGTATGATGCTCTGCCCCGCACCGCCGAGGAACTTTCCGCTGTTGTTGACGGCCTGATGCTGGATTACAGGGATATATATAAGTATCCTATCGTCAATGAACGTCTTTTAACCATGCATTCCCGGACGGCAGAAGCTGTTATCGAGTCCATGCTTTCCTGGAATAAGGAACCTCTTGCCGAGGCCCGGCCGATGCCCGACCGTTTTCTGGCGGGAACATGTGACTATGCCAACCTGTTCGTCTCCATGGCCCGCAACGCCGGAATCCCGGCTAGGAAACGGGCGGGCTTTTCTGAAGGCGAAAGCTGTGAGCGGCCCGAGTATTACGATGAGAACGAGAATCAGTGGAAAATGCTGGATATCTCCGGCATGTATCCGGGCGAGTTCATTCCGGCTGCCGACATCTGGCTTGGCTGGCGCTGCGGCGAGGTGGACGCGAAGAAATTCACCGCCGCCATGGACAGCGGCTCGACTCTGATCCTGGCAAACCTGATGCTGGATATCGCCGCCATGAACAAACGGGAACTGCTGGAATGGGACCGCTATTCCTGGTCTCTGCGCCCGCTGGACGAGTTCAGCGACCGGGCCCTGCAGACACTGGACAAAGCGGCTGAATTGCTGCTTGCCGGGGATGACGGGCTGGAGGAGCTGTGGGCCTTATATGAAAATGAGGAGGGCATCCAGGTTCCGCGCATCGTCAGATGCTATCCGCCCAAGACTCCGCCCCACAAAGCGGAAGTCCCCGTCTGATCATGTTGTTGTCAGGAGCCGGCTCCTGAAAATATACGAGTTCAATCATCCCTACATGTGCCTGGCGCGTGGCCGCCGCGTACCGGTACCCGAAACCTACTTTAATATAGAATGAGAGGTAACTGCAATGTCCATAAACGAAGGGTCCTTTACCACGTTCAAAAGCTCGGGTTACTCAGCTTTTTGTAACGGATCCCACATTGCTGCGGTCGATGTGAAGGATGGAAAAATCCTGCGCATACGCCCCTTCCGGTACGACTGGAAGTACTCCAAGGAGCATCTGAATCCATGGAAGATTGAGGCCAGAGGAAAAGTTCTGGAGGCACCCTCAAAGACCTCCTGCGGTCCTTTCGGCATCACATGGAAAAAAAGCATCTACTCCCCCAACCGGATCCCGTACCCGATCAAGCGGGTGGACTGGGACCCCAACGGGGAACGTAATCCGCAGAACCGGGGCATCTCCGGGTATGAGCGTATTTCGTGGGATGAGGCACTTGACATCATTACCAGCGAGATCCGCCGGATCATTGATACCTACGGTCCGTATGCCATCTATGCACAGGGCGACGGTCACGGTGAGACGAAGATGGTCCACGGCCCCCACGGGTGCATGTTCAAACTGCTGGATCTTCTGGGCGGTTTCACCATGCAGATCCGGAACGCCGACTCCTGGGAAGGCTGGTTCTGGGGAACCAAGCACTTCTGGGGCGGTGAGCCTTTCGGCCTGATGCCAAACTGCTCCAATCTGTATACGGATGTGGCCAAATACAGTGAGCTTCTGCTTTACGAGGGCTGCGATCCCACCACCACCACCCGCGGATTCTGTTCCGGCGACCAGATCAGCCGTTTCTGCCTGTTCTATCGGGACATCGGCATCGAGACCATCTACATCTGTCCGGATCTGAATTACGGCGCCGCTGTTTTCGCGGACAAATGGATCCCGATCCTTCCGAATACCGATCCGGCCCTGCATCTTGCCATCGCATATCAGTGGCTGAAAGCCGGCACCTATGATCAGGAGTATCTGGACAAGCATTCCGTGGGCTTTGACAAATTCGCCGAATATGTACTTGGCGAGGAGGACGGTGAACCCAAGACACCTGAATGGGCCTCTAAAAAATGCGGTGTTCCCGTCCGGATCATCAAGGCCCTGGCCATACACTGGGCGGAAAAAGTTACATCCGTGGTCCACGGATTCGGCGGTCCCTATATCCGTGGCCCCTATTCCAGCGAGGTTGCCCGTATCGAGGGTTGCGTCCTGGGCATGCAGGGCCTGGGCAAACCCGGTATCCACTCCATGTGCTATAACAACCGCGCCGTGTTCGGTTCGGAGGATCACCCCGTCGCACCGCCGACGCCGTGTTCCATCATGCACGAGCCGTACCAGCTGAACGTGCGTGCGGCCTATACCGGCTACAACCCGTTCCCCTGGCAGGGTCTTCCCAAACAGTGTATTCCCGAAACTCTGATCCACGATGCGATCCTGAAAGGTCATTTCGAGATCTACGGCTCCTCGCTGCAGGTCACGCCCGCCAGCGAGCAGTTCATCAAATACACGTATCCGGCCCCGGGCTGTTCGCCCATCCATATGATGTGGTCCGACACGCCCTGCCTGACGACCTGCTGGAATGACTCCAACAGCACCATCGAAGCGTTCCGTCATCCCTCCATCGAGTTTATCCTGGTGCAGCATCCCCGCATGGAGAATGACTGCCTGTTCGCCGATATCGTACTGCCCGTCAACACGAAGTATGAGGAGGAAGATATCGGGGACGACCGCGAATCCGCCGGCTACGACTTGATCTATCTGGAAGACCAGTGTATCGAACCCCTGGGTGAATCCCACTCGGACTACGAGATCGTATGCATGATTGCGGAACGACTGGGCCTGCTGGAAGAGTATACCGACGGCGAGACGGTTAAGGAAAAGATCAAAAAGGGATTTGATGAATCAGGCGTTGAGAAAGTCTGCGGCTTCACGTGGGAAGAGTTCCGGGAAAAAGGCTATTTTGCCGTTCCCTGTGATCCCGAATGGGAAAAATACCGTCCCGGCCTGAACGAGTTTTATGAGGACCCGTCCAAATATCCACTTGAGACGCCCTCCGGTCTGCTGGAGTATGAATCCATCAATCTGAAAAAGTACTTCCCGGACGATGATGAGCGTCCGCCCGTTCCACACTGGGTGGAAAAAAGTGAGTTCCACGATGAGCGCATCGGCGGCGAAAGAGCGAAAAATTATCCGCTGCTCGTCATTTCCAACCATCCCCGCCACCGCACTCACGCGAATATGGACGACAACGACTGGTTCCATGAGATCGTGACCTGCAAGGTCAAGGGCGATGACGGTTACCTGTATGAGCCTGTGTGGATTCATCCTTCAGATGCGGAGCCCCGCGGGATCAAAGACGGTGACGTCGTAGAAGTGTACAATGAGCGCGGTATCGTCCTGGGCGGTGCCAAGGTCTGGGAACGCATTATGCCCGGGGCTGTCTACATGGACCATGGTGCCCGCGCCGACTTTATCGATCCGGGTAAGATCGACCGGGGCGGCGCCATTAACCTGATCTCTTCACACCACACGACCTCCAAGAACTGTGCCGGCATGGTATGTTCCGGATTCCTGGTAGATGTCAGGAAGTGCCACCTTGATGAGCTTCGCAGCAAGTATCCCGAGGCTTTTAACCGCCCGTATAGTCCTTCATCCGGACTGGTTTTCGAGCGAGTCCTCGCGAAAAAATAAATAAGGAGCCTGCAGAAGATGGGAAAAATTTTACTGATCGATATTACCCGGTGCAACGGATGTTACTGCTGCCAGCTCTCCTGCAAGGACGAGCATGTGACCAACGACTGGTCTCCCTACTCAAAGCCTCAGCCCAATACCGGACATTTCTGGTGGAAAGTCACGGAGACGGTCATCGGAACGGTCCCGAAAGTACGGGTCCATTATATGCATGACACCTGCCAGATGTGTGAAAACGCCCCCTGTCTGGAGGCAGCTGAGCACGGAGAGGTTTATCGGCGTCCGGACGGGATCATCATCATCGATCCGGAGAAGTCCTACGGGCAGCGCCACCTGATGGATGTCTGCCCCTATGGCGCCATTTACTGGAATGAAGACCTGAATATCCCGCAGAAATGTACCGGGTGCGCGCACCTGCTGGATAACGAGGGCTGGACCGAGCCACGCTGTGTCCAGTCCTGCCCCACCGAAGCACTGATCTACGGAGAGGAGGAAGATCTGAAAGACCGTCTTCCGGAATTCGAGCAGCTGCACCCCGAATACGGGACCAAACCCAGGGTCTACTACAAGGGTCTGCACAACAAATACTTCGTGGCCGGCGAGATCTTTGATTCGGTTAAAGACGAGTGCCTGAAAGGTGCCAACGTGACCCTGATCAACGCGGAGGGGGAAGACCTGGCTACCCTGCAGACAGATATCTTCGGTGACTTCTGGTTTGAACGCCAGGAACCCGGAATGTATTCACTGCGAATTGAAATGGACGGCTATCCCACCCGCACATTGGAGGAGATAGACGCGACAGAGACCGACATTAACGTCGGCAGCATAGATCTGGCAGGCTGAGAGGCCTTTACTAAGGAGGAAAATCATGGCTGACGAGGAAAGAATCGGCATTGAGCTTCCCGGCGTGGAGCTGGAGGAAGGCGAACATGTCTTTACAAACTGCGCAATCGGAGGCGCGGTTTTTGTCCATGTAAAAGACGGAAAGATCACCAAAGTCCGCCCCATGGTATTTGGAGACGATGACAGTCCTGCTTGGACCGTCAACGCCAGAGGAAAGAGTTTCACTCCTCCCCGTCGTACTTCCCTCGGTAATTACGTGGTTTCCATGAAAGGCCGTATTTACTGCGAGAACAGGATCAAATACCCCATGAAGCGCGTGGACTTCGATCCCAACGGGGACCGGCATGTGGAAAACCGCGGCAAGAGCGGTTATGAGCGGATCACCTGGGACGAGGCATTCGACCTGCTGGAATCCGAGATCAAGCGTATTCACGCCACCTACGGCAAGGCTTCCATCACCGGCTGCACCGGCTCCCACGCCGATTTCGGACTGCTCCAGTACAAGATGGGTCCCTTCGGCCGGTTCTGGAATATGCTCGGCTACAGCACCCTGTCCGATAACCCTGACTCCTGGGAAGGTTGGCACTGGGGCGCGACACACGCCTGGGGTTATTACTGGAAGCTGGGCATCAGCGACAACTTCGATATGCTGGAAGAAGCTCTCACTTACTCGGAGCTTCTCGTGTTCTGGGGCGTGGATCCAAACACGTCCGCCGGCGGATACAACGGCCAGGACGGCTGCCGCTGGCGCTGGTGGTGCAAGGAACTGGGCATGGAGATGGTCTTCATCGACCCCTGGTGCAACTATACAGCCGCGGTCTGGGGCGACAAATGGCTGGCCCCCTACCCCGCCACAGACGGAGCCATGGCCGAGGCCATTGCCTACGTCTGGATCACGGAAGACACATATGACCACTGGTTCATTGAGAACAAGTGTTACGGTTTTGAGGACTTTAAAGAGCACATTCTGGGCCTCGACGAGGGGGGATTCCCCCGGACGCCCCAGTGGGCCGAGGAGATGTGCGGGGTGAAAGCCAGGGATATCGTGGCGCTGGCCCGTGAATGGGCCGCAAAGAAATCCATGCTCTGCACGGCTTCCATCTACGGCGTTTCCGGCGCCTGCCGTCAGCCTCTCTGCACGGAATGGGCCCGGCTGATGGTCCTTCTTCTGGCCATGCGCGGTCTGGGCGCCGACGGTTGTAACACCTGGGGCGGTGCTTCCATGGCTCCGCCCATGGATATGTCATTCCGCTTCTTCGGTTACTCCGACGTTGGCTGGGATACTTTCGGCATCGCCGCGACCCATCAGGCCCATAACACCGTCAAACAGAAGACCTACCGCATTCTGCTTCCGGAGTGCGTGATGAACGAGAAGACCGAGTGGATCGGCGAAGGATTCTGCGGCAACTCTTTGGAGCAGCAGATCACTCACAACGTCTGTCCGCTTCCGAAGGAGGAGGGCGGCGCTCCGATCCATATGATCTACCGGCAGGGCGGTTCCTTCATCTCCACCATGACGGATACCAACCGCTGGACGCGCATGTTCCATTCCCCGAATCTGGAGTTCTGCGTCACCAGCGATGTCCACTACTCCAGTGAGACAAAATTCTATGATCTGATCCTGCCGATCTGCTCCGGCTTCGAACGCGAGGACATCTGCGAACTGGGTGCTCCCGGCGGATACGGCGCGAATGACATGGGCGCCAACTTCCGGGTCATCATCTACATGCAGCAATGTATCGAGCCTCTTTGGGAGTCCAAGACCGACTACGAAATTTACTGCGAGCTGTCCAAACGACTGGGCTTCTATGATGAGTTCACCGAGGGATGTACGATCACGGACTGGATCGAGCGCGTATATAACGCCTCTTCCATGCCGAAATACATGACTTTCGAGGAGTTCCGGAAAAAAGGCTACTTTGTGGTGCCCATTCCAAAGCCCGACTTCAAACGGGCCGTTTCCAACAAATGGTATTACGAGGACCGGGAGTGCGATGTGCCCGACCACAACAATCCTCTGAAAGGGACTTTCCGTGCCAAGATGATGGGAACTCCCACCGGAAAGATCGAATTCACATCCACTTTCCTGGATGAGCACTTCCCGGATGACGAGGAGCGGCCCGTGAAAGTCAAGTATCTGGAGCCGTGGGAAGGCTACCACTCCTCATTCTCGGAAAAATACCCGCTGATCATGGAAACGCCGCATATGCGCTTCTCCTACCATACGCATTATGACAACAAGGCCCCGTGGATGGATGATATCCACGCCCACAGGGGCTTGAAAAACGGCTACGCCTACTGGCCGATCCGTATCCATCCCGAGGATGCATATGCAAGGAACATCCATAACGAGGACATCGTAAAAGTTTACAATGACCGCGGCGCGGTCCTGTGCATGGCCTATGTGACGGAGCGAGTGAAGCCCGGCTGTGTCATGTCTTACCAGGCAGGCGCCAAATACGACCCGCTGGAACCCGGCAAAGAAGGAAGCATCGACCGCGGCGGATGCATGAATCTGCTGACACCCAGCCGGATGGTCTCCAAATACGCGCCCGGCATGGTCAGCAACTCAAGCAATGTGGAAATCGAGAAGTGGGAGGATTAAACGTGAAGAAGTACGGAATGGTCATCGACGTGGCCAAGTGTACCGGATGTAACAACTGTTATCTCGCCTGCAAGGATGAGAATGCCGGTGAGGAACATGAGGGATATACGGCGCCTCAGCCCATCCGGTTTCAGAACTGGATCCACGTCAATGAGATCGAGCGTGGCACATTCCCGAAGGTGAAACTCAGCTGCGTTCCCGTCACCTGTGGTCATTGTGATAATCCCAGGTGTATGACGCAGGCCAAGGACGGGGCCGTCTATAAACGCAGGGACGGCATCGTCATCATCGACCCGGAAAAGGCCAAAGGCCAGAAAGACATTGTCAACACCTGTCCTTACAGAGTCATCTGCTGGAATGAGGAACTCCAGCTTCCCCAGAAGTGCGATCTGTGCGCCCACCTGCTTGACCGGGGATATGAAAATCCCCGGTGCGTGGAGATGTGCCCGACCGGCGCTCTGACATTTGGTGATTTGAATGACCCTGAAAGCGAGATCTCCAAGCTGGTGGCGGAAACGAATCCGTCTTCCCGGCATCCCGAATTTGAACTGCAGGAACGGGTCCTCTATCTGAACAACCCGAAATCCTTTATTTCCGGTACGGTCGTGTATAAAGATGACGACATGTGTGTCGTCGGAGCGGTCGCCACACTGAAGCGTGACGGAAAAGTAGAACAGACCTATGTAACCAATGCCTTCGGTGACTTCTGGTTCGACGGGCTGGACTCCAAAACCGATTATGAGATCATCATTGAGCTGGAAGGGTACAAAACACTTGAATTAAAGACACGCACCCTGGCCAGTGTCAACATGGGCGATCTGTTCCTGGAACGGGCTTAAGGAGGTTTCCTGATGAAGTTAAATGTCGGCGATAAAATCGAATTCGGAGCCTATGTTCAGGACCGGCCTTACGGCGAAGACACGGATCCCATCACATGGATCGTTCTGGATGTCCAGGATGACAGGGCACTGATCCTTACCGAAAAATGTATTGAAAATGTCCAGTATAACAAAGAGCTCGTTCCCAGCACATGGGCTACCTGCACTCTCCGCCAGTGGTTCAACGGGGACTTTTACGAGAGTGCGTTCACCCCGGAAGAACAGGCGCAGATTCTGGAAGTAACGCTGACCAATCCGGGCAATAAGCAGTTCAACACCGAAGGCTGTGAGGATACCGTGGATCGGATCTTCGCCCTTTCGATCGATGAGCTGGAAAAATATCTGCCGGAAAAGAAAGACCGTCTGGCACCCGCCACAGAACTGGCCAAGACGCATAACACATACATATACCCGGACACCGGAAATGCCATCTGGTGGCTGAGAAGCCCGGGCTGCAACAATATCAATGCTTCCCGGGTCACCGTAGGCGGCTCGGTCTGCGGCCTGATCTACGACGATGCCAGACCCCACCGGGCCGTGCGTCCCGCCATGTGGATCAAAACCGACTGAAAGGATGACCGGACATGAGTAACGAAAATTTCACCGTCGGCGGCCTGGTCACGATGGGCGTATTCCCCCAGAGCGACCCCAGCGGCGAAAAGAAAGACCCCATTGACTGGATCGTCCTGGCGGTTGAGGACGGAAAAGCCCTGCTCATCAGTGAAAAAGGCCTTGACTGCCGGATGTACCACGGCGATAACACCACGATGACTTGGGAAAACTGCGATCTGAGAAAGTGGCTGAACGGTGAGTTTCTGGAAGACACGTTCACACCGGAAGAACAGGAAGTTATCCTGACCACTCATCTGCTTAATCCGGACAGCACCGTCCACGGCGCCGCCGGCGGCAATGAGACGGATGACAGAGTTTTCCTTCTGAATGTGGATGAGGCGGAAAAATACTTTGACAGCGACGAGGCCCGTATGGCGGACCCCACGCCCTATTCCGACGCCAGAGGCGTGTTTATCAATGTACGCACCGACAAGGTCTGGTGGTGGCTGAGAAGCCCCGGTTATTACGTCAGTGACGCCGCAGGGGTCAACTATCTGGGCCAGCTTCATAAAAGCGGAAGCAATGTCTCCACGACCAACAATGCGGTCCGGCCCTCTATCTGGGTAAAAACGGACTGAATATCCTGACCAGACACAAACCGCGAACCGCAACTTGGTTCGCGGTTGTTTTTTAGGAGACAAAATCCAGAAAAGCAGGAACGCCACCCGCCGCTTAAAAGCGGCGGGTGGCGTTTCGTTGTTTTTGCAATGTTTTGTTTTTTGTCCTGACTGGCGTCAGCCGTATGGAGCGGAATCAGGCGACCTGTTCCGCCTGCACGTCCAGCTCCTGTCCGTTGCTGTCCACGATCAGATGGTCACCGGGAGCGACTTCATCCGCGATGATCATCCGGCTGATCAGGGTCTCAACGGTATGCTGTACAAAACGCCGCAGGGGTCTGGCTCCGAATGCCGGATCATAGGCATTTTCAAGGATAAAGTCCTTGGCGTTCTCGGTCAGGGAAACAGTCAGCTGTTTCTCGCTGAGCCGCTGATTGAGCTCATTCACCAGCAGGTCGATAATATTTTTCACATTGTCCCGCGTCAGCGGTTTATAGAAGACGATCTCGTCCAGCCGGTTCAGGAACTCGGGACGGAAAGAGCGGTGCAGAACATCGTTGACCGCTTCCCGCGCCTGGTCGGTGATATTTCCATCCTCGTCAATGCCGTCCAGCAGGAACTGACTGCCCAGGTTGGACGTCAGAATGATGATGGTGTTTTTGAAATCCACCGTCCGGCCCTGACTGTCGGTAATCCGGCCGTCGTCCAGCACCTGAAGCAGAACATTGAATACATCCGGATGGGCTTTCTCCACCTCATCGAACAGGACGACAGAGTATGGATGGCGGCGGACCGCCTCGGTCAGCTGGCCGCCCTCTTCGTAACCCACGTATCCGGGAGGCGCGCCGATCAGTCTGGACACGGAATATTTCTCCATGTATTCGCTCATGTCGATACGCACCATGTTCTTTTCGCTGTCGAACAGAGCCTCGGCCAGTGTTTTGGCCAGTTCCGTCTTGCCCACGCCGGTGGGTCCCAGGAACAGGAAAGAACCGATCGGACGGCTGGGGTCGGCAATGCCGGCACGGGAACGCAGGATAGCCTGAGACACCAGCTCAACGGCCTCATCCTGCCCCACGACCCGCTGATGGAGGATATCTTCCAGGTGCAGCAGTTTCTCCCGCTCGCCTTCCATCAGCTTGGCTACCGGGATCCCGGTCCAGCGTTCAATGATCCGGGCAATCTCCTCTTCGGTGACCTTATCCCGGAGCAGGCTGTCCGATTTCCCCGCCTCATTCGCGATGGCCTCTTCCTCTTCCAGCTGTTTGTTCAGTTCCGGAATCGTTCCGTACTGTAACTGGGCGGCTTTTTCCAGATCATAATTTCTCTGGGCCGTTTCCAGATCCGCGTTGGCCTGCTCCAGGTCCTCGCGGAGTTTCTGTACTTTTTCGATTGCGTTTTTCTCATTCTCCCACTGAGCCTTTTTCGCGTTGAATTCATCTCTCAGCTCAGCCAGTTCTTTCTGAATCTCGTCCAGATGTTCTTTCGAGATCGCGTCGTCCTCCTTTTTCAGGGCTGCTTCCTCGATCTCGTACTGGATGATACGGCGGGAAATCACGTCCAGTTCGGTGGGCATGGAATCGATCTCCGTGCGGATCATGGCACAGGCCTCATCCACCAGGTCGATGGCCTTGTCCGGCAGATACCGGTCCGTAATATACCGATCGGACAGCGTGGCGGCCGCGATAATGGCTCCGTCCTGGATCTTCACGCCGTGGAACACTTCATAGCGCTCCTTCAGTCCGCGCAGGATCGCAATGGTATCCTCCACCGAGGGCTCATCGACCATGACGGGCTGGAAACGGCGTTCCAGTGCGGCATCCTTCTCGATATACTGACGATATTCGTTCAGCGTAGTGGCACCGATGCAGTGCAGTTCGCCCCGGGCCAGCATGGGTTTGAGCAGGTTGCCCGCATCCATGGATCCTTCGGTCTTTCCCGCACCGACAATGGTATGCAGCTCATCGATAAAGAGGATGATCCGGCCTTCCGATTCCTTGACTTCATTCAGAACCGCTTTCAGCCGTTCCTCAAATTCGCCCCGGTATTTCGCGCCCGCGACCAGGCTCCCCATATCCAGGGAAAAGATCGTTTTATCCTGAAGGGACGCGGGAACGTCACCTTTGACGATCCGCTGGGCCAGACCTTCCGCGATTGCGGTTTTGCCGACTCCGGGTTCGCCGATCAGTACAGGGTTGTTCTTGCTCTTCCGGCTGAGAATCCGGATCACATTGCGGATCTCATCGTCCCGGCCGATGACGGGGTCCAGTTTGTTCTCTCTGGCCCGCTCCACCAGATCCGTACCGTATTTCTTCAGGGCATCGTAGGTCTCCTCCGGATTGTCGGAAGTCACACGCTGATTTCCGCGCACCTGGCTGAGTGCCTGCAGGATCCCCTCTTTGGTGATCTGATAGGTCCGGAACAGCTCTTTCATCTCCCGGCCGGCGGTCTCCACCAGGGAAAGGAGCAGGTGCTCCACCGAGACATAATCGTCCTTCATATCCTGGGCGATCTTTTCGGCTCTCTCCAGCGTCTTATTCGTATCGGCCGACACATAGATGTGGTTCATGTCCCGGTCTCCGGACACTTTCGGCAGCCGCTCGATCTCGTTCTGCACAGCCGCCTCGAAGGAAGGCAGTGTCAGACCCATATTTGTCAGAAGCTCCGGGACCAGCCCGTTTTCCTGCTGCAACAGCGCAAACATCAGATGGCACTGCTCAACCTGCGGGCTCCCGTATTCCTGCGCAATATCCTGTGCGCTCTGAATCGCTTCCAAAGATTTTTGAGTGAAATGATTTGCATTCATGATAATCCTCTCCTTTCCATATGGATTCTTTTCTGATTATAGTATACCATATTCTGGCAGAAAATCATGAACAAATTGTAAAGAATTAGCACTCGAAAGCTGAGAGTGCTAATTCTTGATTTTTGGCTTCAGGCCTGCTCCCCGAGCAGTGCGTCCAGAGCCTCCGTGTACACTTCCTCGGACATCAGGCCCACTTTCCGGTCCTGCTCGACTCCGTCTTTCATCAGCAGCACCGTCGGGATGCTCATGACCCCGTAACGCTGAGCGAGCTCCACCTGGTTATCCACGTCCACTTTGGCGATCACGGCTCTTCCCTCATATTTTTCCGCCAGATCCTCAATGGCCGGCGCCAGCATATTGCAGGGTCCGCACCAGTCGGCCCAGAAATCCACCAGGGCAACCCCCTGGGCTACCGCCTCGTTAAACGTTTCCTCCGTCAAATGTACCAATGCCATTTAAAACCCTTCCTTTCTCTCTGATTCAGTTGAGATTTTGTATGTATGCCGCCGCACCCAGCCCGGCCGCCTGGCCCTGGCCGACCGCCGCAGCCGCCTGGTGCAGGGGCCCCGTGCAGTCGCCGCACGCAAAAACGC
Source organism: Oscillospiraceae bacterium (assembly GCA_021203885.1). Taxonomy (GTDB): domain Bacteria; phylum Bacillota; class Clostridia; order Oscillospirales; family Oscillospiraceae; genus JAJPXI01. The sequence continues at coordinate 26,762 of JAJQAH010000031.1, forward strand.
CGGGCACGCCGGCAGCCAGATACGGCCGCTCCGTAATCACGTATCCATCACGGAGGGTCAGCTGGGGAAAAAGATCATTCAGCGCAAATGTGCGCCGCAGAACAAACACGCCCTGGCACGGAATCACGGTCTCCCCGGCCCGGACGGATGTTACGGTCTGCTCACCCTGGATGGCGATATCCCGGGCCCGGACCATCGGGATCCCTTCCGGCAGATCATCGGGTGTTTTTTCAGACACATAGGTCACCCTGCATCCCAGGTCCTGCAGATAGGCGGCCTCTTCCGGCGCATCGGGCGACAGTCCGACCACCACCACGTCACGTCCGCGGAAAAGCCGGCCGTCGCAGGTGGCACACCAGCTGACGCCCTTTCCAAGCAGCTCCCGCTCGCCGGGAAGCTCCTTTTCCCTCCGGACGCCTGTCGCGATCACGACCGCGGAAGCCTGCACTGTTTCCCCGCCGGCGCTCACGATAAATCCGTCCTTTCCGGAGGGCATTACGGCCTGCGCGCTTCCCCGGAAGAGTTCCGCACCGCTCCGATCGGCGTGCTCCTTCAGTCTTTCCAGCAGCTGCGCGCCGCTGATTCCCGGCAGGCCGGGGTAATTATCGATCCGGGGCGCCAGGTACAGAGGATTGTCCTCGATGGGATTGCTGATCACGAGCACGCTCCTGTCTCTCGCCCGGATATTGACGGCCGCGGAAAGCCCCGCCGGGCCGCCGCCGATCACGATGACGTCCGTCATGTCGGTTCCCCTTTTTCAGCCCGTTCGCCGCCGTCCTCGTCGTCCAGTGCCAGCTCATACAGACGGTTTTTGGAAATGCCGGTCTCCCGGGCGGCCGTTTTGACCGCGTCGCCCATACTGACGCCCTGCTGCCGGAGCTTACGCACCTGCACAAGCGCTCCTTCCGGTGACATTTCTCCGGCGGTTTCCGGGGCTTCCCCTTCCACCACCAGTACATATTCTCCCTTCGGCTCCCGCTCCGCATAAAGCGCCCGCGCCTCTCCCAGCGTGGTGCGGATCACTTCCTCGTGGATCTTGGTCAGCTCCCGGCACAGGGCCGCTCTCCTGTCGTCCCCGAAATTTTCGGCCAGATCGTCCAGAGTGGCCCGGAGTTTGTGGGGCGCCTCATAAAAGATCATGGTACGGGTCTCTCCCCGCAGGGATTCCAGCTGTGCCCGCCGGTTCTTCCTGTTCGTGGGGAGAAATCCCTCAAAGGTAAACCTCCCTGTTGGCAGTCCCGAGACTTCCAGTGCGGTGATCAGCGCGCAGGGGCCCGGAACCGCCGTCACTTCGATTCCTTCTTCTACGCACCGCCGTACCAGATCTTCTCCCGGATCACTGACGGCCGGCGTGCCGGCATCCGTCATCAGCGCACAGTCCTGCCCGTCCAGCACCCTCCGGATGATCTCATCTCCCGCCGTATCGCAGTTGTGCCGGTGGTAGGACATCATCGGCTTCCGGAGCCCCAGACGGTTCAGTATCTTCAGCGAGACCCGGGTATCCTCGGCGGCGACGAAATCCGCGGCGGCCAGGACCTCCTCAGCTCTCGCAGACAGGTCCCCTAGATTCCCGATGGGAGTGGCCACCAGATACAGGCGGCCGGGACCGGTATCAGAAACTTGTTTCATCTCTTGCATACTGAGCCTCTTTCGTTCCGTCGCCGGCCGCCAGGGGCGGCAGCACCTGCAGTCCGGGGCGGCCCTGTTTATATGCCTCGATCAGAACTGCGGACGGGGCCAGCCCCGGTTCCTGAATAAACTGCATCCGTTTCGGTTCCATCTGTTCGGCCCTGAGTGCGTCAAACACGTCGCACAGCCGCTCCGGCCGGTGGACCAGTGCGAAACGGCCTCCGTTTCTGGCCAGCCAGCCGGCGGCCGCGCATAACTGCTCCAGTGTGCATGTTTCCTCCATACGGTCCGGACCTCCGGATTTTCCGGAACCGGCGGCGAAGTAAGGGGGATTTGAGATGATCAGGTCAAAGCTTCCGGCCGGAATCAGCTCCCGTACCCTGCAGAAATCATCCCCGATGATCTCCGCATCCACTCCGTTGCGTTCCATATTTTTTTTAGCCAGTCCGGCCGCCGCCGGATCGATCTCGATCCCGGTCACGCTCAGCCCGGGTTCCCGGGCCAGCATGGACAGTATCAACACCCCGGATCCGCAGCCGAGATCACAGACTTTCTCTCTTTTCCGCAGGCGGACAAACGCGCCCAGAGCCAGGCTGTCGGTACACACGGGGAACACCCCCGCCGACTGCTCCAGCTCGAACGGTCCGATACGCTCCGTCCGGATCATGAACAAAGTTCCAGAATGGCCTGGGCATAGATCTTCGCGGCTGTCAGAAGATCTTCCACCGGGATATGCTCATCCGGTCCGTGCATACTGGTATCATAATCCGGCGGGATGGCTCCGAAAGCCACCCCGTTCGGGATGTTGTGTACATAGGTGTTGCCCCCTGTGGACAGGCATTCTCCCTCTTTTCCGCTGTACTCACTGTAACAGCGCAGAAGTGTCTGCACAAAGGGCTCATCGGCCGGCGTGCTGTGGGCCGGGAGCATCTCACCCCGGCAGGTAAATCCCCGGTCCCCGAATGTCTTTTCCAGACGCTGGCGGCAGTTCCGCTCATCCGCGCACAGGGGCGTGCGGCAGTCCAGTGTGCCTTTTACGCCGGTGGTCGTGAAATCCAGCGTGGTCAGCGCCACGGTCAGCGGGCCGGATTCCCGGTCGGACATGGCGATACCGAGGCTTTTCCCCGTGGTTTCCTTGTGCGGGAGCATATCCAGCAGAAAATGAAGCATCTCCTTGCTTTCGCTCTCCGCGAACGGCAGCACACCCATCAGCGCCATCAGGGCCGTCAGGGCGTTGATCCCTTTTTCCGGCTCGGATGCGTGGCAGCCGTGCCCGTGAGCCGTTACCCGTATGCGGTCCTCTCCGGCGGGTGACAGGCGGTACTCCGCGCCGGTGATCCGGATCCCAACCTGTGCTCTGGACATCAGCAGCGGCATGGAGATCCCCTCGATGACGGCCTCGGCATCCGCGGGCACGGCATTGTGCTGCTCCCCTCCCCGGAGGGAGATCAGCCTGGGCAGCTCCTCGCTGGCCTCCCAGGTCTTTGAAAATTCCGGAGCGTACCGGCCCTTTTCCACGTTGATCACGGGGAACTCGGCGTCCGGGGAAAAAGTGCATGGTGCGTATGGTTCCCTGGCGTAGTAATATGCAAGGTCACTTCCGCCGCATTCCTCGTCGGTACCCAGGATCAGCCGGACATTGTGTTTCAGGTCCGGTTCGATACTTTTCACACAAGCCATGGCAAGCAGCGCCGCCACCGACGGTCCCTTGTCATCCGAAACGCCGCGCCCATAGAGCACGCCGTCTTTCTCCGCAGCGGTAAAAGGCTCCGTCTCCGTCCAGCCGGATCCCGGCCGGACCTCATCCAGATGACAGAGGATATGCAGAGTCGTTTCCTTTTCATTCAGATCCACCGTCCCCACATATCCGTCAAAGGATTCCGCTTTCAGTCCCAATTCCTCCGCTATCGTCAGTGCCTCCTTCAGCGCCTGCGCCGGTCCCTCGCCGAAAGGCATCCCCGGTTTGGCTTCTCCCGTCACACTGTCAATGGAAACCAGTCGGGTTACCGCCTCAGTCAGCCACTGCTCCCGGTCCCGGAAAAATGTCTCGATCTGATCACGATATTCCATATCCGCATCGTCCTCCGACGGAAAATCCGTCATTTTTTCGTAATGTATACATCCAGATCCACATCCGTGGAAATACCCGGGATCGTCCCGGTATAGGAATACTGCCACATCTGGAAATCATAGTAAAACCCGGGAACCGTGTCGGGCCGCGCCAGCCAGAATTCGTAGTCCCGGATCTCCCCCAGATCATACTCCATATAGCCCTGGTCGATGCCAAAGTACACACTGGCCTGATACCCGGCTTTCTCTACGGTTTCACAGAACGTCACGGCGAACTGGGTCATCTCTTCATTGGAAACGCTGTCGGTCCGGGCCGTTCCGGTACGGATATACTCAAAATCGTAGGCCACCGGCATCGTAATATCCCAGTCCTTGATTTGATCCAGCACGAATTCCGCCTCTTCCAGAACCTCATCCTCGCTGACCGCCTGTGAGTAAAAGTAGACGCCGACGCGGATCCCGGCATCCAGCGCCCCCTGGATATTCTGCTCAAACAGGTCGTCCTCGACGATCTCACCCGAGCCGTAACCCCGGTTCCCAACACGGATCATGGCGAACTCCACACCCGCGTCGGCCACCTCCTGCCAGTCGATATCACCCTGAAATTTTGATACATCGATTCCGGTCAGGGATGTGTATCCTTTCCCCTCATAATGATAAAGGCCGGCGTCATCCTGCACGAACTTGTCATTGTCGTACGGATTAACTGACACGGAGGGGTCGACCGGCAGTTCATCTCCGTTGTAGGAAATCGTTTCAGTCGTTTCTTCTTCCGAAGTTTCGGAATCATCATCCGAGCCGCCGAAGGACACCGAGCAGGCGCACAGCGCCAGAAGTATCAGGCAGAGCCCGGCAGCTCCAAATGTTTTCAACGCATGTCTCATAAAGATTTTATCCTCCGTTTTTGATACCGAAAGGATACCACAAAATCACCAGACTGTAAACCCGGAAAGACCTCAGGCTATTTTTGTTCCTCATGCCCGCCGGTCTCATCTCCGAAGAAAAACTTCCCTTTTGGGGGTTGACTTTAGCGATTGAAAGTGTTAAAGTTTTAAAGCGCTAAAGTTTCCGCCTGCGGACCGCCGCAGGGCAAACTGCATGGGAGGATGCTGAAAATGGTTGTCGTATTAAAAAGAGATCACACCGAAGACCAGCTTCGGGACGTCAGCAAAGTCATGGAACAGGGCGGTGTGAAAGTAATGGTCTCCCGCGGGTCGGAAGTCACGATCCTGGGCGCCGAGGGCGACTCCTCCGGTCTGGATGAGGAGGCGCTGTCCCAGCTGCCCGGCGTGGAGAAGGTCATGCGGGTAAGCGAGCCCTACAAGAAAGCCAACCGTAAATACCACCCGGATGACACGCTCGTGGATATCGGACGGGGCGTGGTCGTGGGCGGCCGGAAGCTGACCGTCATCGCCGGTCCTTGTTCCGTGGAGAGTGAGGAACAGATCGTGGGGATCGCCCGCTCGGTCAAATCATCCGGGGCCTCCGCTCTGCGGGGCGGCGCATATAAACCCCGCACCTCCCCGTACTCATTTCAGGGTATGGGACTGGAAGGACTCAGGCTGCTGAACGAGGCCCGGGAAGCGACCGGTCTTCCCATCGTAACCGAGCTGATGAGTCCGGACCAGCTCCCGATCTTCGAGGAGACGGTCGATGTCATACAGATCGGGGCCCGGAACATGCAGAATTTCGATCTGCTGAAAAAGGTCGGTAAAATCGACAAGCCCGTACTGCTGAAGCGCGGCCTGTCCTCCACGATTGAGGAATGGCTGATGAGCGCCGAGTATATTATGGCGGGAGGCAACGACAAGGTCATCCTGTGTGAGCGGGGGATCCGGACTTTTGAGACCTACACCCGAAACACGCTGGATTTGTCCGCCGTTCTGGCGGTCAAGAGCCTGTCCCACCTGCCGGTCCTGGTGGACCCCTCCCACGCCTGCGGCCGGTCCTGGATGGTGGAGAAGATGGCGCTGGCCGCCGTAGCCGCCGGTGCGGACGGTCTGATCATCGAGGTGCACAACGACCCTGGAAACGCCATGTGTGACGGGGCACAGTCCGTCACGCCCGACCAGTTCGATGCCCTGATGCGGAAGCTGGGACCGCTGGCGGATTGCGTCGGGAGAGAGTTATGAACGTCACGGTTATCGGCCTCGGCCTCATCGGCGGATCCCTGGCCATGGCTCTTCGGGGCTGCCCGGACATCCGCATCACCGGCGTGGTGCGCTCGGAGCATACCGCTCAGCTGGCAGAAGAGCGGGGGGTCTGCGACACGGTCACCCGTGATCCCATGGCGGCTCTGGCGGATTCCGACCTGGTATGGCTCTGTATGCCGCCGGTGGCTGTCCTGGATTTTATAAAGGACCACCGGGAGGATTTTCGGCCCGGAACGCTGGTCACGGACGTCTGCGGTGTCAAGACGGCGATTATGGAGACCGCAAAAGTCCTGCCCGAGACCGTGGATTTTATCGGCTGCCACCCTATGGCCGGCAAAGAAACTTCCAAGCTGGAAAATGCGGATGCCGGTCTTTTTCAAAACGCGCATTTTATCCTGACTCCCGGCCCGGACAGTACACAGGAGCACATCGATCTGCTGGAAGATCTGGCCCGCTATATGGGATTCAGGGATACCGTACTGACCACACCGGAAGAACATGACGCCATGATCGCCTACACCAGCCAGGTCATGCACATTATGGCTGCCGCCGTCTGTGATGATCCGGATCTTTTCCTCTGCAGCGGCTTCGAAGGCGGCTCCTTCCGGGACTGCACACGCGTGGCTGCCATGGACGTACCTCTCTGGACCGAATTATTTTCCCTGAATGCGCCTGCACTGACCAAAACGATCTCGCGGCTGGAAGACAATCTGCGGTCCTACCGTCAGGTCCTGGAGGCCGGAGACACCCGGAAGCTGGCCGAAAAGCTCACCTGGTCCTCCGACCGAAAGCGCAGGATCAATTTGGAACATCAGCGGGGAGACGATGCCAAGCTTCCCCCGGATTAACAAAGATCCCGCCCGGCCGGCTCATCGCCGGCAGGCGGGATCTTTTGATATCCTTCATACAGAATTTTTCCCATTATGACGCCAGAAGAACGTCCCCTCCGCAAAGCAGCCGGGGGTTAATCGGACAGGAGGATCTCATCGTTATCCAGTTCTTCGCCGGTACCGGCGCGGAAACGGACCATCAGATCATTGACCGTCATATGTTCCCGTTCCTCTCCGGAGACATCCAGGATGATCCGTCCATCCGACATCATAAACGTGCGGTTCCCCATTTCCAGAGCCTGCTTCATATTGTGGGTCACCATCAGGCAGGTAATGCCGGACTCCGCAACGATCGAGCGGGTCAGTTCCTGCACCTTATCGGCCGTAGCGGGATCCAGGGCCGCGGTATGTTCGTCCAGCAGCAGCAGTTTCGGGGTGCACATGGTGGCCATCAAAAGCGTCAGGGCCTGACGCTGGCCGCCGGAGAGCAGTCCCACGGGCTGCTTCATCCGATCCTCCAGTTTCATGCCCAGCAGGGCGACCTGCTGGCGGAATTTTTCTTTCTCCTCTTTGGAAATCCGGCTGAACGGATTTCCTTTGGATGTACGCAGATACGCAAGAGCCATGTTTTCCTCGATGCTCATATGCGGGGCCGTCCCCAGCAGCGGGTCCTGAAACAGCCTTCCGATATGCAGGCTTCTTTTATACTCGGGCTGATAGGTAATATCCTCCCCGTCCAGCAGAACGGTGCCCTCATCCGCATAATAACTTCCGGCGGCGATATTGAACAGAGTCGTTTTCCCGGCTCCGTTGGAGCCTATAATCGTCACGAAGTCGCCCTTTTCCAGTTTGAATGAAAGTCCTGAAAGCGCCACTTTTTCGTTGACTGTTCCCGGGTTGAATGTTTTGGAGACATTGATAAATTCCAGCATATTCTGCATATCAGGTGCCTCCTCTCTCGCGGCTGTGCGCGATCTTCCGCCGCTGGAACCCCACCCAGTTCCTCAGAGTAGGCATGGCGATCGCCAGCGCCACGATCACGGCGGTCATCAGTTTCAGACATTCCACCGGGATCACCTGGGTGTAGAGGACTACGGCATAAATAAACCGATACACCAGGCTGCCGGCCACCGCAGCCAGGATCCCCTGGAGCAGGTGGCGTTTGCCAACTATGGTCTCACCGATGATCAGGCAGGCCAGTCCGATGACGACGATTCCGGTGCCACTGTTGATATCAGCGGATTTCTGATACTGACCGACCACGGCGCCGGACAGCGAAGTCATGGCATTGGCAACGCACAGGCCCACGGTTATGGTCAGCGTCGGATTCACCGAAGAGGCGCAGACCATGGCCCGGTTGTCCCCGGTGGCCCGGATCGACAATCCCATGCGGGTCCCCATAAAGAGCCACAGCAGGAAAACCGCGGCCAGCGTAATCGCCGCAACCAGGATCAGGTCATAATATTCCCCGGCGAAACCGGTGGATTTCAGCAGTGTGAATACCGTATCTTTTTTCAGCAGATTTACGTTGGAAGACCAGCCCATGACCATCAAATTGATCGTATACAGCCCGGTATTTGTAATGATCCCCGCCAGTATGGACGGCACGCCCAGACGTGTCTGGAGAAAAGCCGTGATAAAACCGGCACAGGCTCCGGCGACCATCGCGGCAAGCAGGGCAAGAAACGGATGGCCGGAGGCTGCGACTGTGATCGATACCGCTGCGCCAAGCACGAAGCCGCCGTCGGTCGTCAGGTCCGCAACACCCAGCACACGGTAACTTAGGTACAGCGCCATGGGCACCAGCGCGTACATAAAGCCCAGTTTCAGAGCAGTGATGGTGATATATAACATAAGATCCCCCCGACAGCGGTTTATAATCAAAAAATCAAAATATGCCAACTGCCGCGGGAAGGCCGATTTTTCCGGCTCTCCCGCGGCAGTGTTCGTTCTTAGTCTTCCGTTGTTACGACTTCGACGATCTCTTTATCCTCGAACATATCATATTTCAGGCCCAGCGCTTCAGCGGTCTCTGTATTGACCGTAATGATCCCGCCGGCCACCTTATAGCAGTCCTCCAGATCGGACATGCCTTCGGTTATCGCCTGGAAAGCCAGATCCGCAGTCTCGGTCCCCAGGTCGGTGTAGTTGACACCGCAGGTGATAAAGGCGCCGTTACGCACGAACGAATCGGCTCCGGTGTAGTGGGGGATCCCCGCTTCGATCAGCTGTTCATAGATAGCCAGTTCTGCACTCATGATGATGTTATCCGTCGGAGTGAAGATGGCCTGGACATCGTCAGCAATCAGAGTGCTGACGGCCTGAATAACCTCATCTGTGGTACTGGCAGCGGTTGCCTCGACATATTCGATTCCCTCGTTATCCAGATAGTTTTTTGCCTCCTCGATAGCTGCGGTGGAATTGTCTTCCGACTTGGAATACAGCAGGCCGACTTTCTCCAGCTCGGGATTCACCATGCTCATCATCTCCAAGATGTACTCGGTGTCCAACGCGTCGCTGGTCCCGGTGACGTAGTCAATTCCTTCCAGATCCGCTCCGGCCGGATCGGAAACAGCCGCATAGATGACAGGAATATCGTGTCCCTCCGCGCAGCTGACCATGACCTGTGCTGCCAGAGTGGCGATCGGGATAATCGCATCCACGCCCTCCTGCACAGCCTGTTCGCCGATCTGCGTCAGAACGCTCTCATCACCCTGACCGGAGTACACATTGTATTCGATGGTGATATCATTTTCCTTGGCGATGGTATCCAGTTCCGCGGTAATGGCGGCGGCGATCTCATCCATGGACGCATGATCCATCTGTTTCACGATTGCGATATTGTACGTGTCTTTCAGACCGGTATTTGCGGACGCACTTTCACTTGTGCTGGTTTCACTTGCGCTGCTTTCTGTGGATTCGCTCTCCCCGCATGCGGCCAATGCCAGCAGCAGGGTCAGCGCGACACAAAGTGCCAGAATCTTTTTCATCTCTTTTTCCTCCTAATTGTTTTTACTTTTCGATACGCAAAAAAAAACACTTTTGCCCCGGCATTGGGACAAAAGCATCTGCTTCTGCGGTACCACCCAAATTGGCGCTTTCACGCCCTCTCTTTTACATATGCTGTCACATATGCCCCTGAGGATAACGGGAGGGAACCCGTCGGCATCTAATAAGGGCTTTACCCCGTTCAAGCCGCCCTCGAAAGTCCATTCCCGGTCTGTTTGTCCCGCTTTCACCGTCCGGAACTCGCTGCGCCTCGGAAGACCGGTACTTCTCTTCCTCATCGGTTTACGCAAGCAATTATATCGTTCATTCCTGTTTTTGTCAACCCCCTATGGATATGTCCTTTCGCAGATCTCCCTGATCTTCGATTCCAGGACCTTCAGGTCTATGAATGCCTCCGGCCTGCGTCTCGGATCGCGAAGGATGGCGGCGGGATGGAACATAGCCATCATCCATGTATCCCCTGTCCGGAACCACTGACCGTGCTCCCTGGTGATCTTAAAATCATCCCGGATCAGGCGCATGGCGGCGATCCGCCCCAGGCAGACGATGATCTTCGGAGAGATCAGATCGATCTGGCTGTATAGATAACCGATGCAGGCATCCTGCTCCTCCCGTAACGGGTCCCGGTTTTGGGGCGGACGGCACTTGACGATATTGGCTATATAGATATTCTTTTTCCGGTCAAGATCAATAATGGAGAGCATGTCGTCCAGGAGCTTTCCCCCGCGGCCTACGAAAGGTTCCCCGGTCAGGTCCTCCTGTTCCCCGGGCCCTTCTCCCACGAACAGGACCTCAGCTTCCGGATTCCCCACGCCGAAGACCACATGGGTCCTGGTTTCGGCCAAATCGCATCCCCGGCAGTTCAAACATTCAGTTTCCAGTGAATTCCAGTCCATTTTCCTTATTCATCCTCGAACCATTTAATTTGGCAGACCGGCTGTCCATCCGTCGTCAGGATCCCGTAGCTTGGCTCGGCCCTGTCCCCGCCGACAGTGCCGGGATTCATGATCCACAGATTCCCTTCCTTGCGGCACAGAGCCCGGTGGGTGTGTCCGAACAAAAGGACATCCGCGCCGGCGGCCTCTGCTTCCCTCACAGCCTGTTCCGTTCCGGATTTGACATGCCACTGATGCCCATGCCCGAGCAGGATCCGGACACCGTCCCATTCTCGTACGGCCGTGCTCTCGCCGCGGGTGAAACCGTCACAGTTTCCGGGTACGGAAGTAATGGGAATATCCGGAAAAACTTTCTGCAGACTGCGTATATCCGGCTGGAGGTCCCCCAGATGAATGATCTGATCCGGACACTCCGTACGGACCGCTTCCAGCATATACCGTGTCTCTCCGTGGGAATCGGAAAAAACCAAAATCCGGATCACGCTCACCTTCTTTCCGCAGGTTCAGGTACCCGTCACCTTGGCACAAACCCGACCTTCTTGTAGACCTTCCGCAGGGTTTTATCCGCTGTACGGGATGCCCGCTGCGCGCCGTTTCGATAGATCTCCTCCAGGTACCCCTTATCTTTCAGCAGCCGGTCCGTCTGTTCCCGGATGGGACGCAGGGTCTCCGCCACGGCCTCACCCACGGCCTTCTTCAGCGCACCGTATCCCTGGCCTTTAAATTCTTCCTCGATCTGCTCATGTGTCCTGCCCGTACAGGCGGAATAAATCACGATTAAATTGGAAACGCCCGGTTTTTCTTCGGGTGCGTACCGTACACAGTTCTCGGTATCGCTGTCCGTTACGGCCCGCTTGAATTTCCTCGTGATCTCCTCCGGGCTGTCCTGAAGAAAAACACATCCCTCCGGGCTGGATTTGCTCATTTTCACTGTCGGGTCGCTGAGGCTCATGATCCGGGCCCCTTCTTTTGGGATATAAGGCTCCGGAATCTTGAACACGTCGCCGTAAATATGGTTAAAGCGCTGCGCCACATCACGGGTCAGTTCAACGTGCTGTTTCTGATCGCTGCCCACGGGAACGAAATCCGGCTGGTACAGCAGGATATCCGCCGCCATCAGCGTCGGGTAGGTAAACAGGCCTCCGTTGATGTTATCCGCGTTCTGTGCGGCTTTATCCTTAAACTGGGTCATGCGGCTGAGCTCCCCGAACATGGTGAAGCAGTTCAGGACCCATGCCAGTTCCGCATGCTGGGGAACATGGGACTGGATAAACAGGGTGTTCTGCTCCGGATCCAGCCCGCACGATATATACTGCGCAAGCTGCGTGATCGTCCGCCGGCGCAGTTCGGCCGGCACCTGATGCACCGTCAGCGTGTGCATATCCGCCATAAAGTAATAACATTCAAATTCCTCCGCCCTGGCTGCCCAGTTGCGAATGGCGCCCAGATAATTACCGAGGTGGAGATCCCCGCTGGGCTGAATGCCGGAGAGCATGACTTTCTTTTCTTTCTCCATAAAAATTTCTCCTTCCGTGCCCGTGCACGCGGAAAAATCGCCCGCACAGCAACATGCATTGTATCACATCCCGCCCGAAAGCGCAAGGGAGGAAGCGCCTGCAGCCGTCCCTTTTCCGGGCAGCCCGGGACCGTTCCGGCACAGCAAAACCAGTGTTGCAGTCGCATGAAAACTGTGGTATTCTAATATGGACCAAGGCTTTACCCCTGCGCGGCGCGCAGACACTGGGCCGAATAAAAAGGAGGATGCAGGATGCCCATTAAAATACCCGACTCGCTGCCGGCCAGAGCCGTACTTGAAAGCGAAAACATTTTCGTGATGACGGAGTATCGGGCCATTCATCAGGACATCCGTCCTCTGAACCTGCTGATCCTGAACCTGATGCCCACGAAGATCGTGACGGAAACGCAGCTGCTGCGGAAGCTGTCCAACACGCCTCTGCAGATCAGCGTCGAGCTTCTGCAGACCGCCAGTTATGTGGGCCACTATACCGACAGCAGCCACCTGGATTCTTTTTATACCACTTTCGACAAGATCCGTGACCGCCGTTTCGACGGTATGATCATCACCGGCGCGCCGGTGGAAAATCTGGAGTTCGATCAGGTGGACTATTGGGATGAACTTTGCCAGATCATGGAGTGGACAAAGACGCACGTCCACTCCACGATGCACATTTGCTGGGGCGCGCAGGCGGCGCTTTTTTACCACTACGGAATTCCCAAGCGGACCCTTCCGAAAAAACTCTTCGGCATTTTCGAGCACCGGGTCCTGAAACCGAGCTCCCCCCTGTTCCGCGGATTCGACGATGTTTTTTACGCGCCCAATTCCCGGTATACCGGCGTCTGGGAGGAGGACATCCGTAAGGTCCCGGAGCTTGAGATCCTGGCGGTCGGGGACGAGTCCGGCATATTTGCCATCAAGACCGAAGATTCCAGGAAATTCTTCATCATGGGCCATCCGGAATATGACCCCGATACACTGGCCCTTGAATATTTCCGGGATCTGGAGCAGGGAAAGGACATCGCGCCGCCCGCCCATTATTTCCCGAACGATGACCCCAGTCAGCCCCCTGTCGTCCGCTGGCGCTCCGCCGGCCAGCTGCTGTACACGAACTGGCTGAATTACTACGTCTATCAGACCACGCCCTATGATTTGGAGACGATCTGATTTTGGAGGTGCCTTATGGAACCGCAATATCACGGGTTAAACGAGCTGCGCGAGATGTTCCTGTCCTTCTTCGAATCCAAGGGACACCTGCGGCTTCCCAGCTTTTCCCTGATCCCCCAAAATGACAACTCCCTGCTTCTGATCAACTCCGGCATGGCCCCGATGAAGGCCTGGTTCACCGGGGAGCAGGAACCGCCCAGCAGGCGGGTGTGCACATGTCAGAAGTGCGTCCGCACAGGGGATATCGACAGCATCGGCAAAACGTCCCGCCACGGGACGTATTTTGAGATGCTGGGTAATTTTTCCTTCGGGGATTATTTTAAACACGAGGCGATCGCCTGGTGCTGGGAATTCCTGACGTCTCCCGACTGGGTCGGTCTGGACCCGGACCGGCTGTATCCGACTGTCTTTCTGGATGACGACGAGGCATTTGCGATCTGGCGGGATGAGATCGGCATCCCGGAGGAGCGGATCTTCCGCTTCGGTAAAGAAAATAATTTCTGGGAACACGGTTCCGGTCCGTGCGGGCCCTGCTCGGAGGTCTTCTACGACCGGGGCGAGCAGTGGGGCTGCGGAAAGCCCGATTGTACCGTCGGATGCGACTGCGACCGCTATATTGAAGTATGGAACAACGTCTTTTCCCAGTATGACAACGACGGCGAGGGCCATTATTCCGACCTGAAGCAGAAAAACATCGACACGGGAATGGGCCTGGAACGGCTGGCCTGCATCTGCCAGGATGTTCCCTCCCTGTTCGATGTGGATACGGTCATGCGGATCACGAACAAGGTCTCCGAAATCACCTCGGCCCGGTATGGGGAGAGCGACAGGACCGATGTGTCTCTCAGGGTGATTACGGATCATATCCGCTCTGCGACCTTTATGATCTGTGACGGCGTGCTTCCCTCCAACGAAGGGCGCGGCTATGTCCTGCGGCGCCTTTTGCGCCGGGCCGCCCGCCACGGGAAACTGCTGGGCGTCGACGATCCTTTTCTGTTCCAGGTCTGCGACACCGTCATTCAGGAAAACGAGGGCCCCTATCCGGAACTGCGCGAACGCCAGAGTTACATTACCAGGATCATCCGGGTGGAAGAGGAGAATTTTTCCAAGACGATCGACGGCGGCCTGAAAATTTTCAACGACATGATATCCGCCTGTCAGGCCAGAGGCGAAACCGTGTTCCCCGGTGAGGACGCTTTCAAATTATATGACACGTACGGTTTCCCCATCGACCTGACCGAGGAGATGGCACAGGAACGGAATATGACGGTGGACCTGGACGAATTTCAACGCCAGATGGATGCGCAGCGCGCCCGCGCACGTAAGGCGAGGGAAGCACTGGGCGATCTGGGATGGGCCGGTGTGGAATTCGGAAAGGATGTTCCGGAGACGGAATTTGTCGGTTATAACCTCTCATCCGTTGACGACGCTAAAGTAGTGGCTCTGGTCGTGGAAAACGAGCCGGCTGAAGCCGTCATGCCAGGCGTGGAGGCCATCGTGGTGCTGGACAAGACTCCCTTCTATGCCGAGATGGGCGGTCAGGTGGGAGACCACGGCACGCTGACCGCCGACGGGATGACCTTTCTTGTCAACGACACCCAGAAAAACAAGGGCGGCAAATACATGCATTACGGCGTTCTGACGGAGGGCACCCTGAAAACGGGGGACATCGTTACCGCCTCCATCGATACGGAGCGGCGCATGTCGATCGCCCGCGCCCATACCGCGACTCACCTCCTGCAGAAAGCCCTGCAGCAGGTCCTGGGCGAGCATGTTCATCAGGCGGGCAGCCTGGTGGACTGTGATTTTCTGCATTTTGATTTTACGCATTTCTCCGCCATGACGGATGAAGAGATCCGGGAGGTAGAGCGTGCCGTCAACCAGGCCGTTCTGGCCGGATTTCCTGTCACGACGGAGGAGCTTCCGATCGAACAGGCACGCCAGAAGGGAGCCATGGCCCTTTTCGGGGAGAAATACGGCGATGTGGTCCGTGTGGTGGATATGGGCGGCTATTCCCTGGAATTCTGCGGAGGCACACATCTGCCCAGTACTTCCATGGTCGGTTCCTTCCGTATCACCGGAGAGTTCTCTGTCGCATCCGGTGTCCGGCGCATTGAAGCCGTGGTGGGCCTGAAAGCTCTGGACTCTATGGAACGGGACCGCCAGGCCCTGCTCGACGCGGCTGCCCTGCTGAAGACCAATCCCGCCGAGCTTCTTCCCAAAATTCAGGGACAATCGGATGAACTGCGCGCGCTCCGGCAGCAGGCGGAAAAAAATACCGCCCGGGAAGCAGGCGGTGAAGCCGACCGTCTTCTGGCCGGCAGTCATGATATAGGCGGTCTTCATGTGCTGACCGCATCCATCCCCGATGCCGGGACAGACCGTCTCCGTCAGCTGGGTGATCTGCTCCGGGACAGGGATCCGGCAGCGGTGGCTGTCCTGGCTTCCGTACATGATAAAAAAATAACTTTCCTCGCGGTCTGCGGGAAAGATGCGGTAAACCGCGGAGTCAAAGCCGGAGATATCATCCGGGATGTCTGCACCGTCGCCGGCGGCTCCGGCGGCGGAAAGAGCGACTCGGCCATGGGCGGCGGCAAAGATGTTACCAAGGTGGACGATGCCCTGGCGGCCGTTGAGGGCATCGTGTCTGAAAAGATGAGTTGACCTTTCACATTTTTTCTATGCCTGCGAGCCGCTGACCGCCGCGCTGATCGTGATCCCGGCCATGACGGCCCCGCAGAGGACCAGGGGGATCAGTCCGTCTATGTAGCCTTTTACGTTGTCCAAGTCGTAGTACAGCAGATAGCAGACGATCCCGATCCCCGCGGCGACAACGGAAATCACCAGAAATACGACGGCCGCAGAAATTGAGTATATCCCCGATGCGTACAGGGCGTTTACCCCGAGGAACATAAGAACGGTCCAGCCCACCAGAAGTACAAGCTCGCTGGTGATCTGCCTCTTCAGAAGGAGATATGTCAGCGCCAGCAGGATCCCGTAGACCACGACCCCGCCTATCAGAATGGCCAGTCTGGGCATCAGCTGTGTCTGGGGCGTGCTGCCCACGGCTCCTCTGATAAGCTGAACCGCGGCAGCCACACCGAGGATAAACGCCGGGATCAGCAGCCATCCGCTTTTAAATCCTTTTATGGCGTGGGTGGGATGGAATGCCACCAGCCACCACGCAATATAGAAAATACAGCAGCCGATCATCAGGAGATTTCCCGTCAGGATCTGTCTGGCCGGCGTGACCAAATGTGAAAACATTTTTTTCATCTCCGTATGCGCATGAAGGCAGTGTAGGATTCTCTGCTCCCCGGGTTTTCTCTTTCCTATTATATACACCGGGGGCCACATCGTCAACGGGAACACCTGAACCGGCGTGCGGGCGGGCCGGTCCGGTCTTTTCTCCGGGCCTTTTCTTTTTCCCCGCCTGCTTTGCTGATCCCCCTGAACTTTCAGACTGACGAAACAAAGGAGTGCATGATTTTGGACGAGAATCTGGAAAAGGAAATTTCCACTCTGCAGCAGTGGGTGGATGAAAGCGACAACATCGTGTTTTTCGGCGGTGCCGGGTGCAGCACGGAGAGCGGGATCCCGGATTTCCGCAGTGTGGACGGACTGTACAACCAGTCTTTCGATTATCCGCCTGAAACGATCCTCAGCGCCAGCTTTTTTAAGTCGAACCCCGAGGTCTTCTATAAGTTTCACCGGGAAAAGCTTGTCTTCCCCGGTGCACAGCCCAACGCCGCCCACTATAAGCTGGCGGAGCTGGAGAAAGCCGGCAAACTGAAGGCGGTCATCACGCAGAATATCGACGGACTGCATCAGATGGCCGGCAGCCAAAATGTATTGGAGCTGCACGGCACGATTCACCGGGCCTACTGTTCAAAATGCGGAAAATCTTACCCCGAGGAAGTCCTGTTTACGGGCACGGATGTTCCGCGGTGCGAATGCGGCGGTGTGATACGCCCCGACATCGTCCTCTACGAGGAGGGCCTCGATGAATCCGTGATGGACCGCAGCATTCAGTTTATACAGAATGCCGATCTCCTGATCGTGGGCGGCACGTCTCTGGTGGTCTACCCGGCCGCCGGACTTCTGCGTTTTTATAACGGACACCGGCTGGTCCTGATCAATAAAGACTCCACCCCCTATGATACCCAGGCGGATCTGGTCATCCACGCGCCGATAGGAGAAGTCCTGGATCAGATCAAAGTTAACCCCTAGGCGGACCGACGGTGTTTCCGAAATCCGGGAGTGCCGTTCTTCGGACATTATATTTGGCCTGGCCGGCAATTTTGCAACCAAAATGTAATCAATTTCGGCAGATTCAACAAGAATTTTTTAAATTCCTATTGAAATCCGATAAATTGTCTAGTATAATGAGTTGCGCGCCGTTGGTGAATTGCACAGAAAACGGATTTTTAATATGATGGGGGTCTTTCCTGTGTCCAGCCGTCTGTTTCAAAGTATGATCCTGCAGATGAAATCCTGCACAGACCGATATATCGGTGTTATCGATGCGGAGGGAACCGTCGTTTCCTGCAACAAACTGGATCTGATGGGTGCCAGCTGGCCTGAGGCCATTACCGCGATTTCCGGAACAGATGGTTCTGCCACCGTGTTCAACGGACACACTTTTAAGCCGCTGACTGAAGGGAACGGCTCTTCTTACGATTATGCGGCTTTTGCTGAAGGCACGGATGATAAAGCTTCCCTGATCTGCAGCATGGCAGCAGTCGCCCTCAGCGATGTCAGTGCCTATTATGACGAGAAGCATGACCGGGCTGCCTTTATTAAAAGTGTCATCTCCGACAATGTCCTTATGGGTGATATCTATGCCAGGGCGAAGGAGCTGCATATGCCCGTTGAGGTGCCCCGCGCGGTGCTTCTGATCCGGCAGGAGACGGACGCCGATCCCGCTGTCCTGGAAACGATCCAGGCTCAGTTCCCGGACCGGATGTCTGATTTTGTGATTCACGTGTCGGACACGGACATAGCGGTCATCCTGCAGCTTCCGGAGGGAAGCGAGAATCAGGATCTGTATAAGACGGCTGAAGTCATTCTGGAAGCCATCACCAATGAGCATGACGTAAATCTTATTATCGGGATCGGTACGATCGTCTATCATATCCGGGATCTGGCCCGTTCCTATAAGGAAGCGCAGGTCGCCATTGATGTCGGTAAGGTTTTTGACACGGACAAGGAGATCATCCATTACGAGAACCTGGGGATCGGCCGTCTGATCTATCAGCTGCCGACAACTCTGTGCGAGATGTTCCTGCAGGAGGTTTTAAAGAAGAATCCCATCAGTTCCCTGTCTCCCGAGACGCTTTACACGATCAACAAATTCTTTGAGAACAATTTAAATGTATCGGAGACCGCACGGAAGCTTTTTGTCCATCGGAATACCCTGGTATATCGTCTGGAAAAAATCAAAAAGCTGACCGGTCTGGATCTTCGGGAATTTGACGACGCAATCACCTTTAAGGTGGCCCTGATGGTCAAACAGTACCTGGCCTCACGGGGACTTGAAAATTAAAACTGTCGTTTTGTCGCTCAGCGGCAAGGCACAGGAAAGCGACAGCGATGCGGCCCACCGTTCATGCGTGTGGCCGCAATCATATTGCCCGGCAGGCAGCTGCCATGTCTGCCGCGCTTTCCCGGATCTTCCGGTGCGGATGCCTTACGTTTTTCCCGGAAACTATGCTGAGGTAAACTATGGTCAGATTAAATAAAATTCAAATGCAATACCGCGGCGGAAGCCTGGCCCTCGATAACGTGGATCTGCGGATCGGCGACGGGGAATTTGTTTTTCTGGTCGGCCCCTCCGGCTCCGGCAAAACCACGATTATAAAACTGATCACCGCCGAAATCTCGCCGACCGGCGGCCGTATTATGGTCAACGGATATGACCTGAATAAGATCCGCCCCGGGAAGATCCCCCGCATGCGCAGGACCCTGGGCGTCGTTTTCCAGGACTTTCGCTTGATAGAAAAAAAGACGGTCATTGAAAATCTGGTCTTCGCAATGCGTGTGATCGGCGCCAGCAGCAAGGAAATGAAAAGCCGGATCCCCTATGTGCTGGATCTGGTGGGCCTGTCCGAGATGGGCGACCGTCTTCCCTCCCAGCTTTCCGGAGGTGAACAGCAGCGGGTCTCCATCGCCCGCGCTCTCGTAAACAATCCCAGAATGATCATAGCCGACGAACCCACGGGCAATCTGGACCCGCAGCTCTCTCTGGAGATCATGATGCTCCTCGAAAAGATCAACGAACTGGGTACCACCATGCTGGTGGTCACACATGAGGACGGGCTGGTGGATCAGTTCTCCAAACGCGTGGTCAAGATCGATGAAGGCAGGATCATCAGCGACGCCACCGGCGGGTATTACAACGATGCGGAGATTTAGGTTTAACGCGGGCTACTATATTAAGGAAGGCTTCCTCTCGATTTTCGCCCACGGCCTGATGTCTTTTGCCGCTGTGTGTATGATGATCGCCTGCCTTTTGATCATGGGTACTTTTATTCTGATTGCCGTCGATCTGGACTATAACCTGTCGCTTCTTCAGCAGGAAAATGAGTTTCTGGTCTACCTGGACGAGGACATGAGTGAAGAAGACGCACGGGCCCTGCAGTCGACCATCGAAGAAATCCCAAATGTAGCCAGCGCAGAATTTACCTCCCGGGATGACGCCTGGGAGGAATTTACGGAAGATCAGGACAACGAGCTGTATGATACTCTAGACTCTTCCGTCGTCCGCCACCGCTATTCCATCCGTGTGGACGACATATCGAAACTGGATGAGACGGTAGCCGCAGTCAACGATCTGGATGAGGTCGTCAATTACCGGGCCTCTTTTGAGGTCGCCGACGGCCTGATCTCAGCCAGGAACGTAGCTTTCATCGTCGCTGCCGTCATAATCATCGTGCTTCTGCTGATCACGCTGTTTATCGTCTACAACACCGTCCGGCTTGCCACTTTCTCACGGCGGGATGAGATCGCCGTCATGAAAATAGTCGGAGCCACCAACCGGTTTATCCGATGGCCTTTTATCGTAGAAGGCATGATCCTGGGCGCGGTCGGCGCGATTATCGCCTTTTTCCTGGAGTGGGGCATCTACACCCTGATCGTGGACGCGATCGACAGGGGCGGCCTGATGTCCGTGGTACAAATGCTCTCTTTCAGCCAGTTGTGGGCCCCTATATTGATCGCTTTCGGTGCATTCGGACTGCTGATCGGTGCTCTGGGTTCCGCTTTCGCTGTAACCAAATACCTGCGTGTATAATTCCCTGAAGATTTTTGGAAAAAACTACAACGCCACTCACCCCCCTAGGGTGGGTGGTTGTAAGAAATGACTCGGAGGCACTCATGGGCTTTTTTCAACGTCATCAAAAACACATTATAGCGGCTCTCGCCATTATTCTGGCTCTCGCTCTGATCTTTTCCCTGATCTCCAGCGTATTTATCAGCGCCAGTGCCGCTTCCCAGGAAGAAATCGACGAGCTGAAACAAAACGCCTCGGAGCTGCAGGATCAGATGAAAGATCTGGAAAACGATCTGGATGAGCTGAAGGACGAAATCGACAGCGCACTCTCCCAGAAGGTCGTCCTGGAAGAGGAGATCAACCTTCTGAATGATCAGATAGAAAATACCCGTACCCAGATCTCCGAGTATAACGCCATCATTGACGAATATGAAGAAAGAATAGCCGAATATGATGACGTCATCGCGGACTATGATGCAAAGATAGCCGATCTGGACACGACCATCGCGAATTACGACAAGGTAATTGAAGATTATGACGGTATGATCGATCAGGCAGAAGAAGACCTGGCAGAGAAAGAACAGGAAGAATCCGAGCATTACGATGAATATTGCCTGCGTGTTCGGGCTCTGGAAGAGATGGGGCCCCTCTCATACCTGGATATCCTGTTTTCGGCCGCAAATTTTGCCGATCTCCTGGACCGGATCACCCTGGTCGGGGAGATCATGGCATATGATAAAAATCTGAGTGACCAGCTGAAACAGGACCGCATCGATATTGAAAACAAAAAAGACGAGCTGACTTCATACCGGGAAGAACAGGTCGATGCAAGGGCAGAGCAGCAGTCAGCCCGGGAAGAACAGGTGGCCGCAAGACAGGAACAGGAAGACGCCCGGCAGGAACAGGAGGATGCCAAGAAAGAACAGGAGGATGCCAAGGCTGAGCAGGAAGCATTACTGGAAACCCGCGATGCACAAAAGGCGGATCTTTCCGAAAAGGAATCCGAGGTTGACGATCTTATAAATGAACTGGAGGAACAGCAGGATGTTTATGAAAGTCAGCTGAATGTCCTGCAAAATGAAAACTCCGCCATTGATTCAGCCATCGCCGAAAAGCAGGCCGAATTGGAAGCGCAGCTCAGTGCCAGTAACACCTCCATCACCTCCGAGAGCGGCTACATGTGGCCCCTCAGCAACCGCTATACACTGTCCTCTCTCTTTGGCAACCGGACGGATCCCATTACCGGTCAGCCCGGCAACCACAAGGGTATTGACATCCCCGCCCCGGCCGGAACATCGATTCTCGCATCCAAGAGCGGCATCGTCATCACTTCTGGATACGACAGTTCCTACGGAAATTACGTTGTCATCAGCCACGGGAACAACGATTCCACCCTTTACGCCCATATGTCCAAACGGGCGGTTTCGGTCGGCGCCTCTGTCAGTCAGGGTCAGGTCGTAGGATACGTCGGCACCACCGGCCGGTCCACCGGTAATCATCTGCACTTTGAAGTCCGCATCAACGGGAACCGGGTTGATCCCGTCAATATGTTCCCGGATCTGACTCTCTATTATTCAAGCAGCGGCTCGACCGTTGTCCTGCCCCATTAAATTTGGTGTTTTTATGGAAAAGAAACGTGAAAAAAAACGTTTTTCGTCTCTGGCCCTGGTTATTACCGCCATCATATCTGTTATCTGCTCTGTAGGTCTTATTTTCCTTGCGGCCTGGCTGCTGCTGGGTGCTTCCGGCCTGTCCGTCCTTCAGGGCATAGCGGAAATCCGCACACATTTTGTGGGGGAATACGATGAAGACGCCATGGCTGATGCTGCCCTGGGCGCCATGGTGGACTCCCTGGGAGACCGCTGGTCCTATTACCTGGACCCGGATTCCTACGCCGCCACTCTGTTAACACGCGACAACACTTATGCCGGCATCGGTGTCACCGTCACCTATACCGAGAAGGGCCTGGAAATCAGTGAAATCACGGATGGAGGTCCCGCTCAGCAGGCCGGCCTGGAAGTGGGAGAAACGATTACCGCTGCGGACGGTAACGACCTGACCGGAGAAAACGCTTCCAAAGGCACCGATTTCATAAGGGGAGAGGCAGGCACGGATGTCGTATTAACCGTGGTGGACTCCCATGGCGAATCCCGTCAGGTGACAGTCACCCGTGCCATTTTGAAAACAAAGACGGTCACCTACGAAATGCTGGAAAGTGACATTGGCTATATAATCATCAGTAATTTTTATACCGGTTCGGCTGAGGCCGCGGAGGCCGCTGTTGACGATCTGATCAGCCAGGGAGCGGAAAGTCTGATTTTTGATGTGCGGAATAATCCGGGCGGATATCAGTCAGAACTGACTGATCTGATGGATTACCTGCTCCCGGAGGGTCCTATTTTGGAAAAAGGCAATCGTAACGGGCCCACCTCAACAGTCGTCTCGGACGCCGAATGCGTAGATGTTCCTATGGCTGTACTGGTCAACGGCAACACATACAGCGCGGCAGAATTATTCGCTGCGGAACTTCAGGAGAAAGTGGGCGCTTACATCGTAGGCTCTCCCACCAGCGGGAAAGGATACTCTCAGCAATTGTTCGTACTGATCGGCAGCCGGGCACTGAACCTGTCGACCAGGACCTATTATACCGGTTCCGGCGTTTCCCTTATCGGATCAGGCGTCACGCTGGATCTGGAAATTGAAAGCGAGGGAGAAGAGGACGCCCCGCTGAAAGCCGCAATCGACCTGCTCCAGGAACAAACCGAAACCCGTGATTCGTAAGTTTTTCTTACGGATCACGGGTTTTATAATACAAATACAAAATCTTTTCGCTGCGCTTTCCCGCAAAAACAAATCATGGCAGCTGAAGCTCCCGCTCCAGCATTTCCCGCACCAGGTTCAGATTCTCCTCGTTATATTCCATCTCTCCCCGGTCAAACATCAGCGCCGCTCCATAAACCAGAGAATGGAATACATATATCTTGCGTTTTTTTGCCTCCTCGCTGATATTCATTTCCCTGCCCAGCCGGCTCATCAGCTTGTATGTCTGCGTATTCAGGCGGCTTCTGAGTTGATTGAACTCCTCATCCTCTCCCGAATAGTTCTGCATCACGATGCTTCGAAACTGCGGATTATCACTGAGGAAACACACATATGCCATACAGACCGCCAGAAGTTTTTCCCTGTCGCTGGACAGCCCGGAAAAAGCGCTCTTCTGGTATTTGTTCCATGTCTCATTGATATGGGAGATGATGGCGCAGATAAATGCATGTTTGTCCTTGAAATACTTATACGGAGCAGCGCAGGACACCCCGCAGCTGGCAGCCACGCGGCGTACAGAAAAGCCTTCCATCCCGTAATGGTTTAATTCTTCCGTGCCGGCTTCAATCAGCTTTGTACGAAGATTCTCTTTTTTCTCATCCTCCAATTTTTTTGTCTCCATTGCCTTATTTTCCTTTCAGCGAAGCTTCCGCCAAAACTTTTCGAAATTATTCTAACATAAAGTCGTACAATATACAATGTTTGCGGGGTCTATCCTCTTCGAAAAAAAAAGTGATTTTTGCAACGAAAGTAGTATCTGAGCATACTTTTGTCCCTATTTTTTGTATTGATTTTTATTTGCGGCCGCTGTATAATAAAAATACAAAGCACAATTCATTTTGAATGGGTTTTGTGTCGGTTCCGCACCAGTTTGTTTTATGACAAAAATGCGCAGGAAATACACCAGACTCCGTTCAAATGTTTATGTGTAAAACAGGGGGCTATTTTATGATGCGTGATCATATGCACCATCCCCCCTGTGGAACTCCCGAGGTAGTTCTCTTTAGGGCGTCGGAGGGAAGTGGCGATTGAATTATCTTCACTTTCCTTTTTGCTTGTTGCGTTTTATTTCGGAGGTTCAAAAAAATTTAAAAGGAGGTCTCGCAATGCTCCCACCCAACTTTCACGAACTCGAACCCTACAAAGATTACACCCCTCTTGAAGATCCTCATGTGGGGCCTGTAGTCGACCCTTACGACGGGCTGGTTTTTTATGAACTCAGTCACGTTTGGGGTACCGGCGTTCCTTCCTACCCTGGAGATGACGATGTCATCTTCGACCACGGTGTGAAACACGCTCAGTTCGGCGTGCAGGCTTTCAAGGTTCGTACGAACTTCCACACCGGCACCCATTTCATTGCACCGATTCATATGTATTGCTACGGGGACGATCTGGAGGAACTTTCTCCCGACCATTTCTTTGGCAACGGCATCATCCTGGATCTGCGCAACAAAGGGAACTGGGATAAGATCACAGCCGAAGATCTGCAGGCTGCCGGGGAGATCCGTGACGGCGACATTGTCGCTATCAACACCGGCTGGCATCATAAATATTCCGACTCTCTGGAATATTTCGGTCAGGCTCCCGGTCTGACTGAGGATGCTGCGGAATACCTGATCTCTAAAAATGTCAAGCTGGTCGCCGTGGATATGCCGTATGTGGACTGTCCTGTGACCACGGTTCTGACCGCCCATGTGGGTCGTCCCGGACCTTTCATGCGCCGTCTGGTTCCCACCTACAAAGAAGAAACCGGACGGGATGCCATGGAAGACTACCCCGGCTTCTATCCTGCGCATAAAGCCCTGGCCAAAGCCGGGATCCCGGTTATTCAGCAGATGTCCGGTGACGTGGATGATATCACCGGCAAACGGGCGACCATGATTGCTACTCCCTGGAAGATTCGCCGCGGCGCTGCCTGCCCAGTCCGCTTCACAGCCATTTTCGATCCAAGCGGCGAAGTGCGCATCGACAAAGGCGAAGCCTTTTAAGAAAGGAGAGTATTAACATGAGTGTTCATATTTACGACCTGACTCACACTTTTGAGCCGTTTATGCCTCAGTGGCCTTCCGGCTGCAACCTGAAAGAGGAAGTCATCCGTTTCCATGCGAATGACGATATGTATGATATACAGTGGGAAGGAATCATGCACCGCGGCACCCACATGGATGCTCCCCTGCATGTGACCGAACTGACTCCGGATATCACTCAGTATCCTCTGTGGCGTTTCTTCGGCACCGGTGTTGCCCTGGATATTCCGAAGGGGAAATGGGGAAAACTCGAGCCTGAAGATCTGATGAAATATGACAGCGTCATCAAGGAAGGCGATATCGTTTTAATCAACACATCCCAGCATCATATCTGGAAGGACAGTGATGATTATTTTGCCTATGGCTGCGGTGCCACCGGCGAGCTGGCCAAGTGGTTCGTGGAAAAGAAGGTCAAAATGGTGGGCTATGGCTGCCAGGCTAACGACCATCCGATCGCGACCAAGCTTGTTGACCACGGCCTCGGACCGACACGTCCTGACCTGATCGATGAATGGGAAGCGACATACGGCCATGATCCGAAAGAAGACTTCCCTCTTTGGGAGCCCGGTCATAAGTTCCTGATGGTGGAAGGCGGCATCCCCGGCGTCGAAAACGTGGGCGATGATGCTTACGGTATTCCCGAGGGCGAAAGTGTCTTCGATGAAATCACCGGCAGGCGCTGCTTCTTCGCCGCTTTCCCGTGGCGTTTTGTCAGAGGCGAAGGTTCCGGTGTCCGCGTATTGGCTCTCACTGATCCTGATCAGACTTTCCGCTTTGAGACCGGAGAATAATCCTTAAATTTTAAGTTCACTATCGGAGGCGGGGATACACCAAATACGGATTTCGTTCAATACTGTCGAGTGTCACCGAATACTGCAAACACAGATACCGGTTGATATAAAGGCAAAACGGTTTGTAGCGATTTTCCGCGGCGTATTTCCGCCTCCGAACCGCACTTTTTTCAACCGCGGCAATATATGCCGCTACTCCGTGGTATATTAAACCACCTATTTTATTATTAAAGAAAGGCAGCCGCACACCGGCATTTTTTCTTTGCGGGCGTGGCGGCCGACACGGTGATTATTATGAATGTTACTCGCGTGGATCATATCGGCATTGCCGTAAAAAATCTGGATGAAATGATTCAGTGGTACGAAGATACGCTGGGCGTTAAAGCCCACGGGACTGAAATAGTCGAGGATCAACAGGTCAAAGTGGCATTTCTTCCTATCGGTGACAGTGAACTGGAGCTTTTGGAAGATACTACCGGTGAAGGCACTGTTGCCCGCTTCATTGAAAAGAACGGAGAAGGCATTCAGCATATCGCTCTGCGTGTGGATGATATCAATGCGACCCTGGAAGAACTGAAAGCCAAAGACGTACGGCTGATCGATCAGAGCCCCAGATATGGCGCCGGCGGTGCCAGTATCGCTTTTGTGCACCCCAAAGCCACGCACGGAGTTCTTCTCGAGCTGTGCGAGCGCAAATAAGGGAAGTCTCATGAGCACTGCAGATAAACTGAACCAGCTTGACGAAAAGACCGCACAGGTCTTAGCAGGCGGCGGTGAAAAAGCCATAGAAAAGCAGCACTCCCAAGGCAAGAATACCGCCCGGGAACGTATCGATTTATTGCTGGATCCGGGTACATTCACGGAAATCGACCGTTTTGTAACTCACCGTTGCTCTAATTTCGGCATGGAATCCAAATTCATACCAGCCGACGGAGTGGTCACCGGTTACGGTAAGGTGGACGGACGCCTTGTTTTCGTTTATGCCCAGGACTTTACCGCTCAGGGCGGTTCTCTTGGCGAGATGCATGCGGCCAAAATCTGTAAGATTATGGATATGGCTGTTGAGGCCGGTGCGCCTGTGATCGGCATGAATGATTCCGGCGGCGCCCGGATCCAGGAGGCAGTCGACGCGCTGTCCGGTTACGGAAAGATTTTTTACCGCAACAGTCTGGCTTCCGGCCATATACCTCAGATTTCCCTTATTATGGGACCTTGTGCGGGGGGCGCCGTCTATTCCCCCGCTTTGACCGACTTTATTATCATGGTGGAAAAAGAGAGCCAGATGTTTATCACCGGGCCGGCTGTCATCGCATCCACCACAGGCGAGGAAATCTCTGCCGAAGAACTGGGCGGAGCTGACACACAGACGTCAGTTTCCGGTGTGGCCCACCTGTCCGCCGCTTCCGAAGAAGAAGCGATGGAACAGGTTCGTTCTGTATTGAGTTATCTGCCTTCCAATGCCGATGAAAAGCCGCCTGTTCTGCCTTATGAAAAGGGAGATGAAACCCGGCCGGCTCTGGATACAATCATCCCCGATTCTTCCAATATGCCGTATGACATGCTGGATGTCATCGAGCAGATCGTGGATGAAGGCACCTTCTTTCAGATTCAGCCTAATTACGCCGACAATATTATCACCGGTTTCGGCCGCGTAGGCGGACGCAGCGTAGGTTTCATTGCAAACCAGCCTTTCTCTATGGGCGGTTCTCTGGATGTGAACGCATCCGATAAAGGTGCGCGTTTTATTCAGTGCTGTGACGCTTTCAATGTTCCTGTCATTAATCTCGTGGATGTTCCCGGCTTCCTTCCCGGCGTGGATCAGGAACAGAACGGCATCATCCGCCACGGAGCCAAACTGCTGTATGTCTATTCCGTAGCGGAGGTTCCCAAAATAACGGTGGTTCTGCGTAAGGCATATGGCGGTTCTTACCTGGCTATGTGCTCAAAAGATCTGGGCGCAGACCACGTATACGCCTGGCCCACCGCCGAAATTGCCGTCATGGGTGCCAGCGGTGCAGCCAATGTTATCTTCCGTAAAGAAATTCAGGCTGCGGAAGACCCGGAAGCTGCACGAAATGAGAAAGTCCAGGAATATTCCGATCGTTTCGCCACACCGTATGTGGCAGCCGAACGCGGCTTTGTGGATATGGTCATCAAGCCCTCTGAAACCCGCGCTCAGATCATACAATCTCTTGAGGTTCTTCAAAACAAGAAACGAGAAGGACGCGTTCGTGGCAATATGCCTATGTAAATTGTACCTCTGTGTTCTTATTGTCACCTGAACGTTGATTTGGAAGGAGAGTCTTGATATGGGAATTGTCCCTTATGCACTTATGGTGTACGGTCTGACCATAGTAATATCGCTTCTTGTTGTCGGCATTATCGTCCTGACCAACAAAATTTTAAGCCGCCATGGGAAAGACGAGGTGGATGAGAATGAGTGATTTCTTTACACAGCTCTTTCCCGGGATCAGCACATTTTTTGCCCAGGCCCAGGACAGTATCGCCGTTCCCATCGCCCGGATCGTTTTAATCGCCATTGGCATCCTGCTTGCGTATCTGGGCTTCAAAGGAACTCTTGAACCTCTGATTATGGTGCCGATGGGCATCGGCATGATTGCCATTAACTGCGGCACCCTGTTCCTGGCAGACGGATCCGTCGGAAACATCATCATCGATCCGCTGGTTTCCAACGCCACGGATATCATGGATATCATGCAGGTCAATTTCCTGCAGCCAATTTATAACCTAACGTTCTCCAATGGGCTAATAGCTTGTCTGGTCTTTATGGGAATCGGGGCACGCAGCGAGATCAGTTTCCTTCTGGCAAAGCCCTGGTCCTCCATTATCATCGCTCTGTTCGCCGAGCTGGGCACATTTGTCGTGCTGGTTCTGGGTGTATCCGCATTCGGCCTGAGCCCGGCTGAATCAGCCTCCATTGCCACTATCGGCGGAGCAGACGGTCCCATGGTCCTGTTTACATCCATGATGCTGGCTCCGGAGCTATTTGTCCCGATATCCATAATAGCCTACCTATATTTGTCGCTAACCTATGGCGGGTATCCATATATCATCAAGATGATGGTACCCAAAAAATACCGCGGTATCGATATGTATGTGGATATGCCGGAAGTCTCCCGCAAATCCAAGTTTATCTTTATCATCATCGTATGCGGTGTACTCTGCCTGCTTCTTCCGGTTGCCGCGCCACTGATCCTGTCATTCTTTATCGGCATGGCCGTCAAGGAAGCTAAGATCAACCGCTATGTTGAACTTTTGGAAAATGCACTCAGCTACTGTGCCACATTTTTCCTGGGTCTGCTGTTAGGCGTGCTTTGTGAGGCCTCCACTCTGCTGAACTCCACCGTGCTCATTCTGCTGATCCTCGGGATCCTGGCTCTGGGGATCTCCGCAATCGGCGGTCTGATCGGCGGCTGGGTCATGTATTGGGTCCACAAAAGGCGCGGTCAGGATTTCAATCCTGTAATCGGCGTAGCCGGTGTGTCCTGTATGCCTTCCACCGCAAAGCTGGCGCAACATGCAGCGCAGGATGAAAATCCTTTTGCGATGATCCTCCCGGTAGCGATGGGTGCCAATATCTCCGGTGTCATTACCTCCGCTATTATCGCCGGAATTTTTGTCGCTACGATTTCCATGGTCGTTGTTTAACATCGTTTGACACCGCAAAAGTGTTTGGGCTGTCCGGAATAGACCGGACAGCCCAATTTTTTTGGTTTCAGATTTTAGCCCTGTATTTCGATTCCTTCGCAGGAAGATTTTGGAAAGCACAAAATGTTCTCTTACATTTTTCGAAAATTCGCTGTATAATATAAGGGTAAGAATCAGCGTTTCCTCTGTTTTTTGCGCCCCTCAAATGGAGATTGCTTTCCCACTCAAGCTGGAGGAGTCGTAATGTATAAGCCTGGAGAAAAAATAATTTATGGAAGTACCGGAGTTTGTGTCGTTAAAGAGATCACCACACAAAAAGTATCTGGTGAGGAAGAAGAAAAGCTTTACTATACCCTGGAGCCTGTGTATCAATCCGGCGTCATATACATTCCCGTAAATTCCAAAGTGTTTATGCGCCCGATCATCTCTGAAGATGAAGCCAACGCGCTTATTGACAGCATCCCAAATATTCCGGTCTCCGTTCACCAAAGCAGTGTCCTCCGGGAATTGGAGGAGTATTATTCCTCTTTCTTCCAGAGCCACGACTGCGCTTTGCTGATGGAATTGACTCAATCCATTTACGCAAAAAAGGATTTAATGGCCCGGCAAAACCGTAAATTCGGTGCTGTGGATGAAAAATATCTGAAACGCGCGGAAGATCTCCTCTATGGCGAATTAGCGGCGGCTCTGAATATCGAAAGAGCTCAGGTTCCTGACTACATTACACAACGGCTGCAGGGAGCCTCCGCTATGTAATCCAATCCGTCCGGATTTTACCCCCCCCCAAAAAAAATAATAAGAGGACACGGGAATCCTTGTGGAGTCCCGTGTCCTCTTATTTGTTACCGGTTTAGCGGTTCATGGCGTCTTTACCTTTTCCGAACATCTCGGCCTGGTACTTTTCATACATCTCGTCGTCTAATTCACCTTTGACCAAAATCCCGTCGGAACTGAAGTCACAGGTCAGTCCCGGGAAATCAGCACATAACTGCTTGGCCGTCTGGGTCATAACTGTATCAAAAATAATACTGCCCGTCAAATGAATCTTATACTCTACCTTATGCATACCAAAACACCTCCCCAAAAATAGTTAACACAGAAAGAATATTGCCCTTACTGTTTCCTCAGGCATTTCAAGGCCACTGAGGCGGGAAATAAGACAGTCGGCTGTCTCCCCCCAGCCCTATATGCCTATCATACCATGAACCGGTCCATCTTTTCAATCTTTTTTTAGAAAATTTTTTCCTGTATTGACCGGATCGTGTATACTTTTCCAAAAATCCAGTGTGGAAAAGCTGCGCTCGAGCTGGGTCAGCAGAAATGCTTCCGCGGCCTCCCCCAATAATTTGAGGCTTTCTTCATTCACCTGAAAAGATAAAAACCGACGGGGAGATCTGCAGATATACCGGATCGAAGAAAGTGCTGCCTGAGAAAGAGGCAATGTTCCCGCCTCCCCAACGCTCTCCCGGCAGTGGCCGCAGTAAAGCAGTCCTTCCCTCAAATGAAAACAGGGATCTTTCGGTTGCCGCTCCCCGCACAGAGCACAGCAGTCCAGCTGCGGCTCATAGCCGGCAAGAGTCAGCAGACGGAATTCAAATGCAGCTTTGATCTGCGTCAGCGGATAATCGGTTTGATCCAGTGCATACAGGCAGTTCAGTAACAATGACAGCAGTTCGGTCTCCCGCTCACCTTCCTGGGCAACGGCATCGACGACCTGCGCAAAATACGATCCCAAAGCCAGCCGGTCCAAGTCGCTGCGGACCTTTGGAAAGAGATCGACGGAAGAACCTTCTGTCAGTGTCAGCCGGTCCCGGTATTCCACCAGCGTCATGTCGGAGTAAGTCAGCAGTTGCGCACTGGCCGCAAGCGCACTCCCTCTTTTTCGACATCCTCTGGCTTTAACCGTACACTTTCCGAGTTCCTCCGTCAACACGGTCAGGATCTTGTCAGATTCTTTATAATTCGTCTCTCTTAAAACAATTCCTTTTGTTACGATGTGCATAGAATCCCTCTATCCACTTTTCAGTCTTCCGTATAGCCGAAATTCCGAATCTGAGCGACATCATTCCGCCAGTTTTCCTTGACTTTTACCCATGTCTCCAGGTAAACTTTTGTCCCCATGAACGCCTCTATATCTTCCCGGGCCAATGTGGAAATTCGTTTGATCATAGCCCCCTGCTTTCCGATGATGATCCTCTTGTGGGATTTTTTTTCGCAGTAAATCGTCGCCTGCATTTCGATCACTCCGTCATCCCGTTCAACCCAGCGGGTCACTTCGACCATCGTTCCGTGCGGGATCTCCTCATTGAGACACTGGAGAAGCTTTTCCCGTATGATTTCAGCTGCGACCTGCCGTTCCGGCTGATCCGATGTCATTCCCTCCGGGAACAGAGCCGGCCCTTCAGGCAGGAAGTCTGCCAGAATCGTCAGCAGCTCCTCCAGTCCTTCCCCCCGTTTGGCAGAAATCGGAAGGATCGCATTCCAGTCTAAAGCCTGCCGATAAACATCGATCACTTCCAGAATGGATTCCTTTTTGACGGTATCCACTTTATTGATGGCCAGTACCGCAGGACAGTTTAATTTGCGGATTCGGTTGATCAGCTCCTGTTCCGGCTCCCCGATATTTGCGATCGGTTCGACCACCAGCACCACAGCGTCGACATTGGAGACACTCTGGTGAACCACCTTAACCATATAATCCCCCAGACGGGTACGGGCACGGTGTAGTCCCGGAGTATCCAGCAGAACAAACTGACAATTGCCACGATTGACCACTCCGGTGATCCGATTCCGTGTCGTCTGGGGTTTACTCGACACGATTGCTACTTTATCACCGACCAGAGCATTGGTCAGTGTGGATTTCCCCACGTTCGGGCGCCCCACAATGGCAATGACTCCGCATTTTTTAATCTCACCCACGGATTTCAGTTCCTTTCCTTGTCTCCCTGCCGGCCCAGGCCCATTCCTTCCAAAATTACTTCTTCCCGCTGCCGCATTTTTTTCTTTTCGGGGCCCTCGTCCTCATGATCATATCCAAGCAGATGAAGAACCGAGTGCACGGCCAGGTATGTGATCTCACGCTCTACAGAATGTCCGTATTCCTCAGCCTGCCTGACACAGCGGTCAAAGGAAATAACCATGTCCCCCAGCGGAATCAGGCCTGTCTCAGGATCAGCCCATTCCTTTTGAGGCTTTTCTCCGGCTGTCATCTCAAACATCGGAAATGAAAGCACGTCGGTCGGCGTATCGATCTGGCGCTGTTCCCTATTAATGATTTGAATCCCTTCGTCATCTGAGAGAAGCACATTGATCTCACAGGGCAGTTGTATGTTTTCCTCTTCCAGTACGGAAGCGATGGTGCGCCGGAGCAGATCAAAATAGATCTCGCCATCCCGGTTCTCGGATCGGCAGAAAATCTGATGTTCCATGTACTTCAGCGTCTCGGCGAAGATCTGTCTCTGGACATCCGACGGGTCTCTTCATATTTATCAAAAGCTTTTACGATATCCTTCACGAGTTTATGCCTGACCACATCTTTATTGGTCAGACGGATCGTCGTGATCCCTTCGATATTCTCCAGAAGTTTAGCACAGGTCTCCAGCCCGGAATCGCTCCGCCTCGGCAGATCGATCTGGGTAATGTCTCCTGTCAGGACCAGACGGGATCCTTCTCCCAGTCTTGTCAGAGCCATTTTTAACGTGGAAAGAGAGGCGTTCTGCGCCTCATCTATGATAATAAGCGAGGAATTCAATGTCCGCCCCCTCATATAGGCAAGAGGTGCGATCTCTATCGTCCGGTTTTCCTGATATTTCTGCACACGGTCATGGCCCAGTATCTCATCTAAAGCATCATAAAGGGGACGCAGGTATGGGTCCACCTTATTCTGAAGGTCGCCCGGCAGAAAGCCAAGCCTCTCCTCTCCGGCTTCGATAGCCGGGCGGCTCATCACGATACGCTCGACCTCATTCCGGTGAAACGCAGCTACTGCCGCCGCCACTGCAAGATAAGTTTTCCCGGTACCTGCAGGTCCTATACAGATCGTAACGGTGCTGTTTTCCAGAGCATCCACATAGGCCTTCTGCCCGATCGTTCTGCATTTGATGGGCTTCCCATTCTGCGTGACAACGATCACATCTTTCATTGCATTCAACGTGCCTGCTGCATCATCCGTCCGCACAA
The DNA here is from genome assembly GCA_021203885.1 of Oscillospiraceae bacterium. GTDB lineage: Bacteria > Bacillota > Clostridia > Oscillospirales > Oscillospiraceae > JAJPXI01. The sequence goes on from JAJQAH010000031.1 coordinate 60,788, forward strand.
GTTCAATGATACGTGAAACAGTAAACCCGTCAATCACTTCTCCTCTGCCAAGCATGGTGCGCAGGACCGCCAGCGTGTCGGCCGCGATCCGCACCTGTTCCTGATCTTCTCCCCGAATTTCCACATCGCCGTCCCGGCAGGTCAGGGAAACATCAAGTGAGCTCTCCAGCTCTTTCAAATTCGCATCAAATGCGCCAAATACACCTTGCTGTTGGACGATATTCAAATCAACCTGTTTTGTATACAATCCATGGCCTCCTTTTTTTGATTATCGCTGTTCTTATTCTAACACAAAAGCAAAAGCATTTTCCACTTAATACTAACAAAGAAAAAACTTTCCAAGTACCGGGCCGCAAAATTCGCTCCTGGAAATCTATATTTCTCCTATTGCTGAGATATCAGTCTTTTTCCTAATTCATTCACTGATTTTCCCCGGCAGAACCGCTCGCAACCGGGCCAAATTCAATACTGTAAAGCAAAAACAGAATACAGTAATAGAGCTTTCAGCAAAAATCGGGACTTAAATAAATTTTTTCTCTGATTCGGGCCTTCCATAAACACGTCTTACCAAAAATGAAAAACCGCAAAAATTTCCGATGGAAATCCCCTTCGGTCAGTGCATGGATGCCGTTTAAGATTATACGTTTTTTATTGATTTATCAATAAATATTATATATAGACGGATTTCTTTCCAAGCCTGTCTGCAGGAGAAAAAACGCTTTCTTTTTCCGGCAAAAATTCACTGCAGCTCCGGCTGACTCCCAAATAAATTTTGTCAAAAAACTTTTTTCTTGACAAGTAAAAATACCTGCGGTCAAAAATAACGAAAATGAATTTTAGGCGTATTTTTCAAAATTCCGGAAAGATTTTTTTATAAAACACAACATACACCTGATTTTCGGGAAATCCTCACTGGAAAAGTCACAGCCACGTCATATCGGTTTTCACCGATCCAGGCCGATTTTTCCTGAAAACCCGCAAAAAACATTCGTCACTTCTCCTAATTGAAATCCATAATTGATTACGCTATAATTTTGAGTATAGAAAAAAGAGACATTTTGACAAAACACAACAAATTGTGGTTGTAACCAGTTTGTAACGGCTGTAATTTTTTGTATTTCTTCCTGTGTTTCCCTTTGTATTTCAATGTTTTTCAGACCACGATTTCATGTGTTGGGACCTGTTATTTCTTGTGTACCGTCCGACTAGGACGGAGTGAAATTTTCAGGATCCGTCGCTTGAGTTTCCCTTCCATTCATATTTCTGATCGCTTTGATAAAATGCAGAGAGGAAAATGACATTCACCACCAGTTGCACAAACAGGCAGATCAGATAGATCAGATCGTACGGCAGCAGGAAGCAGATCACCACCTCCACAATTGCAGAAAAGAGCCATCTGATTGTGAGCCTCCCGCTTCCAAGTTCCAAACCTGCCTGGTTTTCAACATCCCGGACGGAACGGGTCAGCATGAAGGTGATGACGGAACATATCACGGCACACAGGAGAGCCCATAAGATCGCGAACCCATCCACTTCCAGGCCCAGTATATCTCTCAGATAGCTGTATGCGCTGAAAAGGATCATCGGATAGCAAAGGACTCTGGCCACCCGCAGTGCCTGGCTCTTCCAGAGCTTCAGCAGTTGATTTACTCCGAATATAATGACAATATAGCCGATAAAATCCGGAAGCAGTCCGATCACGTGTGTCTCTGCCACGGTTATTCTGATGTCAAAAAGGACTATTAAAAGTCCGATAAAAATTTTTTTCATAAAAAATTTCTCCCTTTTTTAGATTATATTGTGCAATCTGCGAGAAATCAAGAAAAAAACGAATTTTTAAAAAAACACGACATCTTGTGCCCTCGGTTTTGACAAAAATACAAGTTGTTGTATCTTTCCAATAAATGGTAAAAATCTTTCCGGCCAGAAAACCGATTTTCCATGAAATTGCAAGGGTTTCAAACGAAAAAAAGTTAAAAAAAGTGTTGCATTTTCCCTCGAATGGTTTTATACTGAATTTGTGATGTGGAGCAAAGTGGAGCAAATGTGAGTATAAAATCATCAAAGTGGAGGGAGGCAGCCAGGTATGGGCAGCGTTACCGGAACCTACGAACACAGCATCGATACAAAGGGACGTCTGTTCGTACCAGCAAAACTGCGGGAAGAACTCGGCCCCGTATGTTACCTGACACTGGGGCTTGACTGCTGCCTTTCTATCTATCCTGAAGAAAGCTGGAATGTCTTCACCGAAAAGTTTGCCTCTCTGCCGATCACCCAGTCCAAAACCATGCGGCCCATTTTTGCGAATGCCGCAAAGTGCGAACCGGACAGCCAGGGCCGGATCCTTATCCCCCAGTTCCTGCGTTCGTATGCCAAACTGGACAAGGATGTTGTTATTATAGGCGTTCATAACCGCGCCGAGATATGGGATGCTGACGCCTGGCACGCTCAGGAAGAAGAGATGACGCCGGAAAAACTGTCCGCGCTTATGGCTGAACTGGATTTCTGAAATGGAGTATGCCCATCGGCCGGTTATGCTGGAGCAGAGTATACAGGCTTTAAACATCCAGCCGGACGGTGTTTACCTGGACGGCACGCTGGGCCGGGCAGGACATTCAAAAGAAATCGCCCGTCGCCTGACTGACGGCAGGCTCATCTGTATCGACCGCGATCAGGACGCCATCAGGGAAGCCGCCGAAATCCTGGCCCCGTGGATGGACCGTGTAACACTGGTCCATGGTAACTTTGAAGATCTTGATCAAATCTGTTCCGACCTGTCTGTTTCCGGACTGGACGGCATGATTTTTGACCTGGGCGTTTCCTCCCCTCAGCTGGATGATCCGGAGCGGGGCTTTTCCTATATGAAAGATGCCCCTCTTGATATGCGGATGGATCAGTCCGAACCCCTGAATGCTTATACGGTGGTAAATGAGTGGACCGAAGAGGAACTTAGGGATATTCTTTGGCGTTACGGAGAAGAAAGATATGCTCCGGCTATCGCAAAAGCCATCGTCCGAAGCAGAGAAAAAAAGCCCATTGAAACTACGCTGGAACTGGTAAAAGTGATTAAGTCGGCCATGCCATCCAGCGCCCTGCGGGAAAAACAGCATCCGGCGAAGCGGACTTTTCAGGCGATCCGTATCGCCGTGAATGATGAGCTGAGATCCGTAGAGCGGATGGTGGAACTGGCGGTACCCCTTTTGAAGCCGAAAGGACGTCTGGTTGTCCTGACTTTTCATTCTCTGGAAGACCGTATCGTAAAAAACGGGCTGGCTCAATGGGCCAAAGGATGCACCTGCCCGCCGGACTTCCCGGTATGCGTCTGCGGAAAAACGCCTCAGGTTCGGCTTCTGTTCAAAAAACCCGTAACGGCTGACGCGGATGAAGTCCTGAAAAATCCAAGGGCACGCAGTGCAAAGCTGCGGGCTGCGGAAAAAATATGAACCCCCCCACCGGAATGAAAACGGAACCATCCGGATGGATTTGCAAAATCCGGCCGGATCTTTGGAAATAAACGGATTAGAGGAACGCATCATGGCACAGCGGAGAAAATCTTCAACCAAATACGAGACCTTCGGCAATGTGGCCTACGAGGCCGCAACCGGTGAGGCGGTTCTTGATGCTCCAAGAGACGGCGCCGTCAGCGAACCTCTGCCGCGTCTGCGTCCCCGGGAAGAGGCACAGACTGAGGCAAGGGTCAGGACCCGCCGGGCAGGAGTGGTCTCCCCATTTGCCGTGATCGGGTTCCTGTGTGTGGCGGTTCTTGCTGTCGTGCTGTTGGTCAACTGCACACAGCTTGCGGTATACACCGACGAGATGACTACACTCAGGACTGAGCTGACAGATCTGCAGGAGGAAGAAGCCGATCTCCTCGTGCAATATGAACTGGCCTATGATCTCAAATCCATTAAAGAGGATATGCTGGCCTCAGGAACGATGGTAGAGCCTGATGAGAGCCAGAAAGTCACTCTGGATCTCTCTGAGCCGGACAGCATTGTGGTCTATGATGCTTCAGAACCCGAAAGTACGGGCTTCTGGGCTCAAATCGGTCATTTTTTCAGTAATCTTTTTGGATGATACCATTTCCTGTTAATCACGTAACGTAATAATCTGATACGGGACGGCGGACGGGCAGAGCCGTTGCGCCGTCTCCTTTTTTGAAAAGGTAAGGGCGCAAGAATGAAAATTTTCTTGCGCCCTTCATGTACATTTTCTTACCAGGGAGCTGAACACCACGGAACAGAATCATACAGATAAAAAAGAATCAGAAGGTCGTTTAACCGTCAGAAAACTCCGTAACCGCACGATATTCCTGATGGTTGTCTTCGGTATTGTTCTTTTTATACCGCTGGTCATTAAATTGTGGGATATTCAGATCACGAATCATGAATATTATGAAAATCTGGCCGTTGAACAGCAGACTCAGAGCGAGACCGTCGAAGCTGCCCGGGGTTCGATCTATGACAGCACCGGAAATACTCTGGCTGTCTCAGGAACTGCGTACACGGTGGTCCTCTCGCCCAAAGACGTGGCTGAACTGCAGCAGACTTATTCCGAAACGATGGAAAATGCGGAAAAAGGCGAGGGCAGCTATCCGGACTACCCTGAGCCGACTGATGATTTCATCGCCGAGAATCTGTCTGAGATCCTTGACGTTGACAAGGACATGATACAGGAAAAACTGCTTCTGACCGACCGCCAGTACGAAGTCATTGCCACAAAAGTGGATAGTGACGTGGCTGACCAGGTCCGGGACCTGATTTCAGATAATCATCTGGGAAACGCCGTTTTCTTGGAAGAAACCATGAAACGCTATTATCCCTACTCAAGTCTGGCAAGCCAGCTTATCGGCTTTGTCGATTCCGACAACGTGGGCGTATATGGTCTTGAATCTGAATATGAAGGTCTTCTCTCGGGGGCAACCGGCCAGGTGGTCACCGCCAAAAACGGAGCAAATGCTTCCATGCTCTCCGAATATGAAACCTATATCGATAAGATCGACGGTGCTGACATCACTCTGACGATTGATTCCACCATTCAGACCATGCTGGAAGAAACACTGGCCGAGGGAATCGAGAAATTTGACGTGCAGTACGGCGGTTTTGCCATTGCCATGGATCCGAAAACGGGAAGCATCCTGGGCCTGGCCGCAACAAATGACTCCACTGTGGGATACGACTTAAATGAGCCGGATGCCATTGCCGATCCCTCCGTGGAGGCGGAACTGGAAGCTCTGCAAAAAAGCGGGGATGAGGCGGCATACGAGGAAGCCCTTTCGGAGGCTCAGCTCGAGCAATGGCGCAATAAAGCTCTGAATGACGATTTTGAACCGGGTTCCGTCTTCAAAATCGTCGTGCTGGCTGCGGCGCTTGAAGAGAATGTAGTCAGTCTGGATGACACGTTCAACTGCACCGGCTCCTCTACGGTCAACGGCACCGTGATCCAGTGCAATGAGAGATCGGGCCATGGGGAGCAGACTCTGTCGGAAGCCTTCTCAAATTCCTGCAATTCGGCTTTTATTGAGATCGGCCAGCGGCTCGGAGCTGAAAAGTTTTATGATTATTTAGAGCATTTTAACCTGATCGGAACAAGCGGTCTGGATCTTCCCGGGGAAGCCAGCAATGTGAGCCTGGTCTGGAGCCGGGATTATTTCACCAGTCCGGAAGGTTACCTGTCCCTCGCCACTGCCTCTTTCGGCCAGCGGCTGGAAGTGAATGCCTTACAGATGATCGAGGCCGCAACTGCCGTAATCAACGGCGGATATTTAATGGAGCCCTATGTGGTCAGCTACGGGCAGCAGGCGGACGGCACCGTTATTTACCAGCATAATCCTGTGGTGATCCGGCAGGTTATTTCCGAATCCACCAGCAGTGAGGTCCGCAGTCTGATGGAAGATGTGGTAAACAGCGGTACCGGCGTAAATGCCTTTGTTTCCGGTTACCGCATCGGAGGAAAGACGGGAACATCCGAAACCAGTGACTATAACCGCACCCTGGTATCTTTCCTGGGGATTGCCCCGGCAGATGACCCTCAGGTCGTGGTTTATCTTTCTCTCGACGGTCCCAAGCCCTCCTATAACGGAAGTGAATCAACAGCCGACGGATACCACATCGGAGGCAGCAGCATGGCCGCTCCATTGGCCGGTCCGCTGATCGCTGATATACTCGATTATATGGAAGTGCCGACCCAGCTGACGCTGGATGATCTGGCCGGAGAAGATGTGACTGTGCCCGATACGACGGGGACCGATCTTGAACGAGCCGAAACCATCCTTACAGCAGCCGATCTCACATACAGATGCGAAGGTAAAGGGGACACGGTCAACGATCAGCTCCCGGCCGAAGGTGCCTCTATCCCCGCCGGCAGCGAGGTGATCCTTTATCTCGGAGATACCGACGCTCCGACTGACCAGGTGGAAGTACCCAACCTGCTCGGTATGTCTTTGACGGATGCGCAGGAAGCGCTGACCGATCTGGACCTTTTTATGCGCGTCAATGCGTCGACTGCCGATACCTCCTCTCCCTCCGTTATAGTTTTTTCCCAGTCAGTATCCGGCGGAACCCCTGTGGATCCCGGCACTGTGATTGATGTTACCTTTTCCGACAATGATGCGGAGGATTTCACCAGGACAAATACGGATAAGAATTAATTTTCTGTCTCAAGACTTTTTGATACGGGCGGTGAATGCCGGTTCGCCTGAAAGCCCCGGGAAGGAATGATACAAATGTGGGTCACGATTATAGCGGCTGCAGTTGCCTTCATTATCGCGGCGATTGTCGGAAGATTCCTGATTCCGGCCCTGCAGAATCTGAATGCAAGACAAACCATTAAAACTGACGGCCCCACCTGGCATATGTCGAAACAGGGCACGCCTACCCTCGGCGGCCTGATATTTATTTCTGGTGTCCTGGTCGCCTCGGTCCTGCTGGGGCTGCCTCAAATCATACAGGGAGATTTTTCCTCTCTTTTCGTTCTGGTCTTTTCCCTTGTTTTTGGAGCCATCGGATTCATTGATGACTGGGCCAAGATAAAAAAACATGAAAACACAGGCCTGACAGCTGTACAGAAATTCCTGCTTCAGCTGGTGGCCGCCCTGCTCTTCACCTTGCTGCTGTATCTGACCGGTCACTTAAGCTCTGACCTGTATATTCCCTTCTTTAACACCTACGTACATATACCATGGGTAATCTATCTGATCTTTGCCGCCTTTGTCATGGTGGGATGTGTCAATGCCGTTAACATCACGGACGGCGTTGACGGGCTCGCTGCGGGTGTGACACTGCCGGTAGCCCTGTTCTTCGCGGTTGTCTGTGCCCTGTGGGGCGAAACGGCCGTCGGGACCTTCTCCGGTGCTCTCTTCGGGGGCCTGATCGGTTTTCTGATCTATAATATTCATCCCGCAAAAGTGTTTATGGGCGACACCGGATCGCTTTTTCTGGGCGGTGCCGTTTGCGGACTGGCTTTTGTGCTGGACATGCCGCTGATCCTGATTCCCGTCGGGATCATATACATCGTGGAGACGCTTTCCGATGTCATTCAGGTGGTCTATTTCAGACTGTCGCACGGAAAGCGGATCTTTCGCATGGCTCCCCTGCATCATCACCTGGAATTGTGCGGCTGGTCCGAGAATAAACTGGTCATCGTTTTTACGGGGATCACGCTGATCTTTTGTATCCTCGCATTTGTGGGCGTGATCCAGAGGTAGTCGTTTTTTAGCATGAAAGCATAATCATAGGAGGCCAATTGTAGCATGGAAAAGCCGAAGCGCAACCTGACAATTGCAGATCAGCGGGCCAGGGGCCATATGGACCTTCCTTTCCTGATGCTGACCCTGCTTCTGCTGGTCATCGGTGTGATCATGGTGCTCTCGGCTTCCTATGCATCGGCTTACTATGACAGCACAGTTGATTCCCCTTTTTATTATTTTTTCCATCAGATCATCTTCGCAGCGGCCGGTGTGGCCCTGATGTATCTTGTCTCCCGCCTTAATTACGAGACTTTCCGGGGCGCTTCTCCCTTTGTGCTGGGGATCGCCATCGTTTTACTGATTATCGTGATTCCCTTCGGCACCGGCGAAGAATCGGTGGGCGCTCAGCGCTGGCTGAGTCTCGGCCCCTTTACATTCCAGCCTTCGGAAATTGCCAAGCTGGGCGTCGTTCTGATGTTTGCAGCCTGGCTTTCCAAGAGGAATACCCGAACGAAAAGAAAATGGAACAAAAAGCTTCTCATCTGGCGCATCGCTGATTTTCTGGACCG
>JAJQAH010000023.1 GCA_021203885.1 Oscillospiraceae bacterium
ATCCCTGGTGCCAGAATCTTACAGATGATACAGACAGACAGATTAAACGGCGGTATCTCAATGTTACCGCCGAATTTTTAACTTCAGACTGAAAGGAGTAACGAACATGAGATTTACAAAGATCCCCGAAGATACATTTAAAAACCTGCAGCTGAATGCGGGCGTTCTCCTCTCTGATTTCGATACCACGAAGGAAGAGAGTGAGAAAGAAATTCTGGAAGCGATCATCGGAGCAACTTCCGGCGGGACAAACTTTGCTGCGACTCCGACCTATTCGGACTATGGCGAAGACATCGATAACTGCCCGACAAATGTCAAAGAGCTGAAGAAGCTGGACGGCTGGGAAGTCAAGATGTCCGGATCCTTCATCTCCGTTGATACGAAGATGACGAAGAGATTGGTCGGCGCGGCTGATGTTGACACCAGCGATGAGACGAAGATTGTTCCCCGCAACGATGTTAAGACATCTGATTTTGAGGACATCTGGTGGGTCGGTGATTATTCCGACGAGAACGATGACGACACGGGCGGCTATGTGGCCATTCACATGATGAACTCCCTTTCCACCGGAGGTTTCTCCATCCAGAGCAACAACCGGGCAAAGGGTACGTTCGCATTTGAATTTACCGGACATTATACGCTGGAGAATCAGGATCAGGTTCCGTTCGAAGTGTACATCAAAGAAGGAACCGGCACGGACGGTGCGGACGGCGGGGACGAAGAGCCCTGATGGATGATTGAGCAAAAAGAGGAGGAATAGAAAATGAGAAGTATGTCTGAAATAACTGGAAAAGAAGCAATGAAGATCACAGCTGACGTGATTTCCCTCGGCAGCGCTGTGCTGAAGGATAAGGAACTGAAGAAATATCTCTACGGGAAAAAACCGCAGGGGAAGACTCAGAAGGAATGGGACAACGAGTATGCTGCCGAGCTGGTCAATTCCATGTATTCCAGACACCTGGATGAGACTGCGAAAGTCCTGGCAGAAATCGACGGAAAAAGCGAGGAGGAATATCTATCCGGCATCAGTCAGGAGAAGCCTCTGGAAGACCTTAACACGGTCATGTCGGACAGGACTTTCAAAGACCTTTTTTTAGCGTGCAGTCCGGGCAGGGGGAACAGTTCATCTGGCTCTGCTACGGAGAGTACCGAGGACCAGAGCGAATAGACACATTTGTCCGGTATGTCAGAGCCAGGGAGAAAGAACACTCCGAGGAGATGGCATACCGGAACTATGTCGCCGACGCGCTGATGATTCTCACAGAGAATACGGACAGGGCTCTTTCGACATACCGACACATGGTTAAGCAATATAACGAACTGATCACCGATAAGCCGAAAGAGAAAAAAGATACCCGCACCGGCGAAGAAATCGCAGCGGATATCGTAAAGAAGATTGCAAAGAAGGGCTGATAATGGACCTTTTTGATTTATTTGCAAAGATCTCGCTTGACACGAGCGATTTTGAAAAAGGAATAAACGGTCTGGACTCCGACGCGGAAAGTGCAAAGAAGAGTCTGGAAAATATCGGGAAAGGCGCTACTTCCGCTGAGAAAGAAGTCGACAGTCTGGGCGATGAGGCCTCCAGTACAGGAAGAGAAGTCGGAAGTCTCGGAGACGAAGCGAAGAGTTCTACCGGAGAACTCGACAGCATGGGGACAGAAGCTGCATCCGTCGGGAAAGAAGTTTCCTCTCTCGGAGATGAGGCGTCTTCTGCCGGAAGCGAAGCGGCCGCAATGGGACGTGAGGCTTCGTCTGCCGGAGGAGAAACAGCTTCGATGGGGCAGGAGGCAGCCACGGCCGGTCAGGAATTGTCTTCGATGGGACAGGAGGCATCTTCAGCCGGAAGAGAGCTGGGCTCCCTAGGAACGGAAGCATCTTCGGCAGGACAGGAACTTTCCAGCATCGGATCCAATGCAGCCAGCACGGGGACAGAGCTTACCAGTCTGGGAACAAAGAGCCAGAGCACCGGATCCGTCATTAAAGGCGTTCTCGGCGGCAATGCGATCACTACCGCGGTAAGCACGGCATGGGGTGCGATCACGGATTCTATTGACGGCGCTATTTCCCGTGTTGACACGCTCGATAATTATACGACGGTCATGGAAAATCTGGGGTATACGACCGAACAGGCCGAAGGAGCGATGGATCAGCTGTCCACCGGAATTGACGGTCTGCCTACGACACTGGACTCCATTGTTTCATGGCAGCAGACATTTACAGCTTTAAGCGGCGACATTGAACAGTCTACAGACCTGACGGTCGCCCTTAATAACGCCACTCTGGCGGCAGGCCAGGGACAGGATACGGCCAACAGCGCCATGCAGGCATGGTACAACATTATTGCCAACGGAAAGCCTACGGCAACATACTGGCAACAGCTGACGAATGATATGCCGGCACAGATGGCACAGCTGTCTCAGTCCATGCTGGGAGCGGATGCTACATCTCAGGATCTGTTTGATGCATGGCAGGATGGCACGGTAACAACCGAAGAAGTTGAAGCCGCCATTATTGACTTAAATGAGAACGGCTATGGTAACATGGCCAGTTATGCGGAACAGGCTCAGGATGCCAACAGTGGTATCGGAACCAGCATGACAAACTTAGGAACGGCCGTCACAAAAGGCGTGGCCGGAATCATACAGTCCTACGATGACTGGGCATCAGACAGCAGCTGGCCTACGATCTCCGAAGCGCTCGGAACCGTACAGGAAGGCGTTAAGACGGCGTTCGGGGCCGTAACAGATGCCATGCCCGGTGTACTGGACGCATGCGAAGAAATTGGCCAGAATATTGCGAGTTTCGCTTCCGATGCTGTAGAAAAGATTTCCGACTTCGGTAATAATGCGAAAACATTTTTCACGGAAACAGTCCCTGGAGCGATCGACGAAATGGGAACATTCTTCAGCGATCTGCCGGGTAAGATCGGCGGGTTCTTGGATGATGCGAAAACCAATGTAACGACATGGGCCTCCGGGATTGCCGAAGACGCGATGGAAGCCGGCTCGAACTTCCTCGACAATGTAAAGACGGGAATCTCTGATTTAGGTTCCAGTTTCCAGGAAAAGTTCGATGAGGCTGACGGGAATGTTCTTACTTTTGCAGGAAATATAGCAGAGGAGGCCATGACGGCCGGCTCTGACTTCCTTACGAACATTACCGATAAGATCGGGACGCTCGGATCAGAGATTGACGGTCCTCTGGGAGATGCATTGACGACGGCATCCACATGGGGAAGCAATATCATTGAACAGGCCACTACAGCCGGTACGGATTTCGTATCGAATATTACCGACGGACTTAACAGCCTGGGGTCTGATATCCAGACAAAGTTTGACGAAGCTGACGGAAATATCGTGGCATTTGCCGGAAGCATGGCGGAAGAAGCCATCAGTGCCGGTTCGGATTTTCTTACGAATATTACGGATAATCTGCAGGATCTGGGTTCCCAGATCGATGGCCCATTAGGTACGGCCCTGGAGACTGCGGGAAGCTGGGGATCAGAGTTCATCGAAAAGGCATCCTCCACAGCGAGCGATTTTGTGAGCAATCTTTCTACCGGAATCTCCGGAGGAATTGAAACAATTAAGGGAGCCGCCTCCGATTTATGTACCAGCGTTACCAATAAGGTTAAGGGATGGTTCGGAAAAGGAGGAGAAGGCGATACCGAATCCGAAGGCGAGAACATATCCGAAGGACTGGCTGAAGGCATCACAAACAGTGAGAGCGAAGCAGAGAGCGCAATCGAGGAGGAAGGTAACGGAATCCTGAGCTCCATCCGTTCTCTGCTAGGCATGCATTCACCATCGACCGTAATGGAGGGCGAAGGCGAAAATGTTACTGCCGGGTTCGTTGAAGGTCTGAATGATCTGGCCGAAGAAACGACTGAGAAGTTCGAAGAGATGAGTGATGCTGTTCTGAATTTCTGCGAGAGCTCCCAGTCCAACATGGAATCTGCCGGCAAAGACATGGATCTGGCTGTTGTGGCCGGAATTAAATATCTGCCGACTGATACTGAGAATGAGGCTTTAAAGCCCACGACAACAGCCATTGATGACTGGGCGAAGTCGATTGCAAAGACAGCCACCAATGCCGGTAAAGATTTTGCCAGCAATATGAAGTCCGGAATCGATTCTCTTCCGAGCGACGTAGATAAAATACTCACAAGTACTACTAAGAATGTTACTTCGTGGAATAAGGATATCGCTTCTGAATCGAAGGACGGCGCGAAAACATTTCTGAGCAATTTCACGGACGGAATTAAGAATCTCCCATCCGACACGAAGAATACGCTGGACAGCACGCAGAAAAACATCGAGTCATTTACAAAAGATGCGGCGACAAATTCCACGAACGGAGCGAAGAATTTCCTGACAAACTGGAAGAATGGGATCAACAGCCTTCCTTCCGATACGAAAACGGTTCTCGATAAAGTTATATCGAATATAACATCGTTCTCCAGCAGTGCTTCGAGCAAGATGAACTCTGCCGGAACAACTTCCGGAAATCAATACAGATCCGGACTGTCCAGCACATCGAGTTCCATTACTTCGGCAGCGAATACGATTAAAACGAACGTAACTAATGTATTCAGCAACCTGTCTTCCAGCATGAGGACTTACGGCTATAACGCGGGCATGGGCTTTTATAACGGACTCGCGAGCATGACAGGAACCATCTACAGCCTTGCAAACAGCATCGCAAATAACGTGCGTAATTCGATTCAGAGCGCATTAAACATTCACTCTCCTTCGAAGGTTACTGAGTGGCTGGGCGAAATGACCGGCGAAGGTTTCGCCGTAGGTATCGAAAACGAAGTCGGAGATGTTGAGGACGCCACACAGGATATCGTTGACGCTGTGGAAGGAACGGACTTTTCTGCTGCCATTCCGGCAAACGTAGACATTGCCTCCGGGGCCATCAGCGCATCCAGAACCGCTTCAGAATCGTCCGGAAACAATATGAACCGGCTGTATGAGCTTCTGGAGAGATATCTGCCGGAGATCGCGAATATGCAGGTCATGCTGAACGGCAGATCGGTCG
>JAJQAH010000009.1 GCA_021203885.1 Oscillospiraceae bacterium
TGATTTCCTTCAACGCCGCCGCATAGCCGCCCCATTCCGACTCCTGCGCCTGTTTGAACCGTTCTAAGTTGTACATAATCATTATTACATATCTGTGACGGGACAAATAGAAAGACCATCATTGCAGACCATCTCCGTAGAGAGGATATGGTCAAACCAGATGTTCCAACTCTACTATAATCAGCGGCGATGATGGATTATATCATCAATAGTCCTCCTAACGGAATACCCCCTATCAAAATACCCCCAATCTTGGTATTTCTTCACCTCCGACATTGACATCTCTGCAATAAGATAATCCCTGGAATTTCCGGTACGATTGCCGTACTTGTCAGTGGAATTGAAATTAAACCTCGCATACAGATAAACCGTTGAACTTTTCCCATCAGCCTTCTTCAAGGTCTTATATGTTTTTTCAATGACATCGGAAAGGTTAAATCCCCAATCGACTTGGTTAATCCCCGAAATGCCTATCGACGGCCACGGCATTTCCATGTACAGTGCGTTCCCCTCCCAATAGACCTTATACGGCTTGGTGCTTGTGCAAGAGGGTGCCATGCACATACCAATCACTACTGCCGTCAAAGTCAACAAAGCGAATTTGAATGTTTTCATAATGTTTTAATTTTACTTTCTAAGTTTACTCACAATACAAATTTATGCTAATTTTCCCAGCAGTCATCACATTACTCGCGGAAATGTATGAAATGCCCCTTTGAATGTATCAAATGACGTGACACCTCCATTTTCAACTCTGCCAAAGGGAGCGGATGAGCCTGTAACCTATGTAGCAGATTACCAGACCGATGCAAGCTCTGAGCCCTCTCGGAAGCGGGAGAATCAACATCAGCAGTCCGAAGGCCACAGCCACAATCACCAAAGTCAGCAGTATTTTAACTATTGGACTCATAATGACAGTTTTAACGTATTCCCATTTTTTTAAGTAATTCCTGCGCGTCTTCATCTCCCTGCGCGGCGGCGAGTTTTAGCCATTTGGCGGCTTCTGAGTAATTCTTTGGAACACCCACCCCAAAGTAATAGGCGGCTCCTAACATGTATTGGGCATTCACGTTACCCTGCTCTGCTGCCTTTCTATACCATTTCATTGCCTCTTTATGGTCTTGGCGAACGCCTTTCCCTTCAAAATAGCATGTCCCCAACAGGGACTGGACATTCGGGTCACCCTCTTCTGCCGCCAATTTATACCATTTTACCGCTTCGGCATAATTTTGTTCAACTCCGTAACCGTAATAGTAACAAAGCCCCATAAGAGCCTGTGCCCTAACAAGACCTTGCTCTATGGCCATTTTAAACCATTTGACTGCTTCACTATAATCTAAACTGACACCATATCCATTAAGATAGCATTGTCCCAAATTACATTGGGCTTCCGCATAACCCTGATTTGCAGATAATTTGAACAATCTGAATGATTCTGGATAATTTTGGTCAACGCCGAAACCGTTAAAGTAGCAATATCCCAAATTATACTGAGCTGACGCAAGACCTTGCTCTGCAGATAATCTGAACAGCCTGACTGCCTCACTATAATTTTGGTTAACACCGAAACCGTTAAAGTAGCAACATCCCAAATTATACTGAGCTTCCGCAAACCCCTGTTCTGCTGCTAATTTGTACAATCTGACTGCTTCCGTATAATTTTGAATAACACCGAATCCATTTTGGTAGCAATATCCCAAATTATACTGAGCCGCTGCAACCCCCTGCTCTGCCGCAAGTCTATACAATTTAACAGCCTCTGCATAATCCTGCTTAACCCCAGTCCCATTAAGGTAACAATCCCCAAGATATTTTTGTGCTAACGCATTTTCCTGATCTGCGGCAGGTCTTAGCCACCTAACAGCCTCTGCATAATCCTGTTCGACACCTTCACCGTCAAAATAGCATGCCCCCAACAGATATTGCGCTTCTCCGCATCCTTGTTCTGCCGCCAAACTAAGCCAATTGATTGCTTTTTTATAATCTTGGTCAACACCTACGCCATAAAAATAACAATATCCCAAATCATACTGTGCATAAGCAAAACCTTGTTCAGCGGCTAATCTTGTCCACCTGACGGCCTCGGCATCATCTTGAATGACGCCAACGCCGTTATGGTAGCACACCCCTAACTGATATTGGGCCAGCGCATACTCTTGGTCTGCCGCCAATTTATAGTATTTGATTGCCTCCGCATAATCCTGCACGACTCCATTGCCGGACTCGTAGCATAGACCCATGCCATACTGTGCGCTTGCAGCCCCTTTTTCCACTGACAGTTTGAACCATTGGATGGCTTTCCCATAGTCCACCTCAACGCCTGTGCCAAGGAAATAACACAATCCAAGGAAGCCTTGGGCTTCCGCCTGACCCTGACTTGACGAAAGTCTGAACCACTTAGTGGCCTCATTATAATCTAAATCGACTCCAAGACCATTATAATAACAGTATCCCAGATTATACTGGGCATCTGCAATTCCCTGCTCTGCGGCATGTTTCAACCACTTGACCGCCTCATAATAATCCAAATCGACACCGATGCCGTTTAGATAGCAAGTTCCCAAACTAAATTGACCTTCCGCATGACCCTGATTTGCGGCCAATCTATACCAGTTTACGGCTTCTTTATAATCCTGTGTGACCCCAAATCCATTATAATAGCAATTGCCAATGTCGTTCTGACCTTCCGCAAGCCCTTGTTCTGCGGCGAGCTTGACCCATTTGGCGGCTTCCGCATAGTCTTGCACGACTCCTGTGCCATAAAAATAACAAACTCCTACGAGATACTGGGCCTCAGCGTCACCTTGTTTTGCGGCCTCCAAACTACTTTTAAAGTCAATTTCCTGGGACAAGCACGGAAATGCCGTCAAAAAAACAGAAAATACGGTTGCAATTAAGACAAATGTCTTTTTCATAATCACATAAATTAATGCATTATTTCAATTTCACCAAAGGAGCGGATTCGAACATTCGCCTACCATAAACTCTAATAGGAGTCATCTTTTCCAATGGGTTTGTGGTACGTTATCTTCAGCACCTGACGGACATTGTCAATCTCCACAGACCCCAATTTCTGAAGTGCGGACTGACCCAGCAGCAGAGGGGCATTCTGGTTTCTGACAACCGATGCCTTCACGTCGGCCAGATGAACGCCTCCAAATTCGACATCACGCAGGTTCACCACTGTTCCCTCACTTATTTCTCCAGTGGCATTCTGGTAGTACTGGCTTCCCCCGATGTCCCTTTGGGTCAGATATCCGTTCTTCACCATGAATGCCGCCTCGACAATCGACATTGAGACATCGGCCGCTCCGGTGTCAAAATAGAAGTAGAGAGGCAGGTTGTTGATGGAGCATGCCACCTTTAGGATGCCGCTCTCCTTCGTGAACGGTATTTCGGCCGTAACCTCCTCATAGTTGGCATCTTCATTCAGTTCCTTTAACTCCTCCTGAAGTTTCAGTTCGTATTTGCTGATAAGCCTCTTGAATTCCTCTGTTTCCCTTATCAGGTCCAAATCGCGGTCTCTCCTTATGTGTGCAAAACTACGGTATCCCGCCTCAAGGGTCTTCCGTAAGTATTCGAGCGATTTCTCTGTTTCGCCCATTATGGAATAAAGACATGTTGCCTCGTAATAAGCATCGGCATTTTCATTATCCGATAGCATCCCGTTCAGGAATTCAACAGCCTTGTCCTTGTCTCCCAAATAATAGTACGCATAGAAGGCGCATTCGCACTCTTCAGGAATGGCGTCACGTTGTATAACCTCAATGAAGTCTTTTTCAGCGAGTTCCTTCTGCCCTTTCAGATTGAACAGTACACCTCTGTTCATATATGCGTAGGGGTAGTCAGGATTCAAGGATATTGCTATGGAATAATCTTCAATCGCGCCGTTCATATCTCCCGAATGTTCCTTGTTCCAGCCACGTCTGTAATAGCCAAAGTAATAATCTGGGTATCTCTCTATGTATTTGTTCATTTCCTTTATTGCCTCCTTGGGCATGTCAGCATCATACAATATGTCTGCCTTGGTAAAAACATAGTTGTAATTGTCAGGGTCAAGGGTAATGGCCTGGTCAATATATCTGAGCGCGGTGGAATAGTCCCCCAACTCATCGTAGCAACTGGCTATGTTTGAAAGCGGGCTGGGGTCTGACTGAATGGAATATTCCTTTTTGTAGTATTCAATGGCCTTCGCGTATTCGCCACTTTGTTCGTAAAGCGCACCGAGACAATATGGCCAAATGTCTCCATTAGGGTATTTGGTCATTTGGACTTTCAGCCTCGATGTGATTTTCAGAAAATCGATTTCGGCAACTTCCGCCATCAAAAGTATGGATTTCAAATCGAACCCTATTTCCAATGCCTTTATGATGTCGTCAATTGCCTCGTCAATCTTGCCTAATGCCAAATAGCTCTCCGCCCTGAACGAGTACCCGCTGACGTAATCCGAAGCCAGTTTCACCGCATAGTTGTAGTGTCCGATGGCCTCTTCGTACCGTCCCCGAGCATTGGCGTTCCTACCCAAATACATATATCCCATCACATTCCCAGGGTCAAGGCTAAGCAGCATACGGCTGTTCGCATCCGACAGGTCGTACTTCTCCTGCTCAAAATATATCTGCGCCCTATAATTATATGTTTCCGCGTTATTTGGGTCTTCCTTAAGCATTTGGTCTAAATCCTTAAGCGCGAGGTCGTATTCTTCCAAATCACAGAATATTTCCACCCTAATCGACAGTCCCCAAATCCGATATTCCTTGTCCGCTTTCGGAATATATTTGAGTCCCTCATTAACAGCAGTCAATGCCCTGTCATATTCCTCCGTATTCAAGCGTATATCCGCAAGTATTAGGAAAGCATAACCATTTTTAGGATTGTCCGCAATTTCCTTGTTGGCATAATCGAACGCTTCTTCATAGTTCTCGTTCACGTATGCATCCACCGCCCGAGAATAATTG
>JAJQAH010000011.1 GCA_021203885.1 Oscillospiraceae bacterium
ATGTTAGAATCGGCCGAAAAAATCAGCCGCTTCGATCTCCTGAATCGATCTCCGCAAGAAGCGCCACCGCCTGAGCCGCCATACCCTGGCCGCTGCCGGTAAAGCCGAGTTTTTCCTCCGTTGTGGCCTTCAGGTTTACGGCGCTGACAGGCACGCCCATCGCCCGTGAGATGTTTTCCGTCATTTCGGGAAGATACGGCGCGAGTTTGGGCCGCTGGGCGATCACTGTCGCGTCCACATTCCCGACCCGCCAGCCGGCTTCGGTGATCATATCTGTCACCGACTTTAAAAGGATCAGGCTGTCCGCCCCTTCGTAGGCAGGATCATCGTCCGGAAAATGCTGTCCGATATCACCGAGCCCTGCGGCGCCCAGAAGGGCGTCCATAACAGCATGTGTCAAAACGTCGGCGTCCGAATGGCCCAAAAGGCCGAGCTCAAAAGGAACGTGCACACCGCCCAGGATCAGTTCCCGGTCCTGCACAAGCCTGTGCACGTCATACCCCTGTCCTATTCTCATCCTCGATGCCCCTTGAAATCAAAATTTCAGCCAGTTCCAGATCGGCCGGTCTGGTCAGCTTGATGTTTTCGGCGGAACCCTGTGTAAGGGAAACCTTCATTCCAATTCGTTCCACCGCGGAACAGTCATCCGTCAGTTCGATCCCGTTTTCGATCGCGTCCTGAAGCGCCGCCCGGAGCAGGTCGGTCTGAAATACCTGCGGCGTCTGTACGAAAAAGAGTTTGCTCCGATCCGGCGTTTCCACCACCACACCGTCCTCAGCGATCTTAACGGTATCCGTGACCGGGACGGCCGGCGCCGCGGCTCCACAGTCTCGAGCCTTTCTGATCACTTCCGCGATCATGTCCTGCGGCGCAAAAGGTCTGGCGCCGTCGTGCACGGCCACAAGCTCAGTATCGGAAGAAAGTTCCGATAAACCAAGGAAGACTGATTCCTGACGGGTCTCTCCGCCCCTGATAATTTTTGAGACCTTATTCAGCTTTTCTTTTTCGCAGATGCCGCCGATCGTCTGGATCAAGTCCTCCCTAGTCACAACGACGATCTCCGAAATAAGCGGGCAGTCATCCAGTGATTTCAACGTATAATAGATCACCGGGCGGCCGTTGAAATCCATGATGATCTTGTCCTGTCCCATTCTGGAACCGCTGCCCGCGGCCGCAACAACCGCGGTGCAGAAGCCCTCGCGGACGGATCTCTTTTTTTTACCAAACAAAACGGTCCCCCACCCCTAGACGAAAACAGGGCTGCAACAAAATAAAATTGCTGCAGCCCGTGAACGACTAAAAATTAGATTATGCCTGATCCTGCGAATTTTCCTCTTCTGCCGCAGGTTCCGTCTGCTCTTCGGGTGCCGGCTCCTCGACCGGAGCAGTATCTTCAGCGGGCGCTGACTCCTCGGCCGGCTGCGGCTCTTCTGCGGGTGCTTCCTCCGCGGCTGCCTGCGGCTCCTCGGCGGGTGCTTCCTCCCCGGCCGCCTGCGGCTCCTCGGCGGGTGCTTCCTCTTCCCCGGCCGGCGCGGAATCGGCGCTCTCTTCGGAAGCGCTTTCCTGTTCCTCCGGCTTCTCCTCGGGAGAAGCTTCATCCGAGGCGGGTTCTTTCATCCGCTCTTCCAGCAGAAGATCACGTATGGACAGAGACACCTTTTTACTGCTCTCGTCGATCTTGGTGATCTTCGCATCAACTTTCTCGCCCACGCTGAGCACATCTTCCGGTTTGTCCACATGATCCAAGCTCATCTGGGAAATATGGATCAATCCGTCCACACCGGGTACGATTTCCGCGAAAGCGCCGAACGACATGAGTTTCACGATCCGCACATTGGCGACATCGCCGACTTTGTAAGTCTCCATGAAGTTCTGCCATGGAGTTTTGGAGCGGTCCTTGGCCCCGAGGGAAATCCGGCCTTTTTCCTGATCGTAGGAAAGCACATAGACATCCAGCTCATCCCCGACATTGACGACCTCATCCGGAGTCCGGACTCTGGACCAGGTCAGTTCGGAAATATGAACCATGCCGTCCACTCCGCCGATATCCACGAATACGCCGTAGCTTGTCATATTCCTGACTTTGCCGGTGTAATGCTTACCTTCCTCGATGTTGTCCCAGAATTCGGCGAGCCTGGCGGCGCGTTCCTCTCTCTGAACGGCGCGGATCGAACCGACCACACGGCGGCGTTTCTGATTTTCCTCCGTGACAATGACCTTCTGCTGCGTATTGACCAGTTCGGACAGGTCCTCATTCCGGCTCATTCCGGACTGGGAAGCGGGGATGAAAATACGGATCCCCTTATATTTTCCGACGATACCGCCCTTGTTCTGTTCCGTGATCGTGATCTCCAGCGGTGTTTTATTCTCCAGAGCTTCATGAATCTCTTCCCAGTTCTTACCCGCTTCCAGCCGCTTTCTGGACAGTGTGACGAACCCTTCCGCGTCGTTCACCTGGACGACGACGGTTTCAATCTCGTCTCCGACCTTGACGAGCGCATCCACATCCGGATTCGCGTCATAACTCAGCTCGGCAACCGGTATATATCCGGCCTGCTTGGCGCCCAGGTCAACATAGACCTCCGACGGCGTGATCCTGGTGACCGTTCCGACCACTTTCTGTCCGGAATGCAGAGGCTGAAAAGCATCCTCAGATTCCAGCAGCTCGGCAAAGGATTCTTCGCTTTCATCGGATTCGGTTTGCTGATTCGAATCCTCCTGATCCTCTGCCGCATCCGGCTGGACCGGCTCTTCTGTCCCGGCCTTGCTTTCCTCAGCTGAATCATCGGTAGCTGCGGGCTCATCGGCCTTGGCAGTTTCATCCACTGCGGCGGGCTCCTCCGCCTGATCGGCTGCCTCCGGAGCCGCCGGCTCCTCAGTCTGGGCAGCCTCTTCGGGCGCCGCGGATTCTTCGGCCTGAGGGGCTTCTTCCACCGCCGAGGCCTCAGCGGCCTGTGCGCTTTCTACATCGGCCGCGGGTTCTCCGCCCTCTTCCACTTTTTCGGTATCCATGACTTCATCGCTCATTTTTCCACAAACCTCCTTAATAACCCACCCCGGTGTGGATGCCCCGGCCGTAATCCCGACACGGGACGCATTCTTCAGAGGGGTTTTGTCCAGCCTGTCCGCATCTTCAACAGAAAGGACAAGAGGACAATGCGCTTCGCACAACTCAGTGAGCCGCTTGGTGTTGGAGCTGTGAACGTCGCCGATGACGATCATGGCGTCGCTGTGATCCGCCAATGCCTGGGCCTCTTCCTGACGTTTTCGCGTTGCACTACATATTGTATCAAATATATCAATATTTGTACACACCTTTTTTAACTTTTCCGAACATTCTTCCCACTTTTCACGGGTCTGCGTGGTCTGGGAAACGATCGTCAGCGGTCTGTCCCCGATATCCGGTGTCTCGCGGATCCAGCGCTCCACTTCCGATGCGTCACTGAGGACGACGGGATGTTCGCACCAGCCGGCGATCGCGACCACTTCCGGATGCTCCTTCTCCCCTATGATCACCACCGTACGACCGTCGTTCTCCGCGTCCCGGGCGATCCAGTGGATCCGTTCCACATTCGGACAGGCCGCATCAACGACGGAAAAACCGTGGTCTTTCAGATACTGATGCACCGCCCTGCTCTCGCCGTGGGACCGGAGTATGACCGTCGAGCCCGGCGGAATTTCGTCAAGGGACTCCACGCAGGCTATGCCGAGTTTCTCCAGCCGTTCGATCTCACGGCCGTTATGGATCAGCGGCCCGAGCATAACACAGGAACGGCCGCTTTTAGCAGCCTGTTCCGCCATTTCCACGGCCCGGCTGACGCCGTAGCAGAACCCTGCTGTTTCCGCAACCGTTACTTTCATTGTCCCGGCCCCAGCGCATAGACGCGCTTCATGATGTCCTCGGCCATGCTGAGGTAATCCCGGCTGGAAGGGCGGCAGCCGTCTTCCGTTATGATGGGATACGGATCCCCGACCACTACATAAGTGAAGCGGAACCACCTTTTTTTAGGCGGGATATACAGCGGAACCACCAGATCCCCGGTCCGGGAGACGATCATGGCCGCCCCCGCTTTCGCCCTTGGCGGATTCCCGTGCCGGTCTTTTCCGTTTTTGATCCGCGTCCCCTCCGGAAACATCAGAACATGCTCCCCGTCGTTCAGGAACCGGATCGCCTGCTTGACGGCACCGGAGTCGGCCTTTCCCCTGTCCACGGAAAAAAATCCCGCTTTCCGGGCAATGAATCCGAGTCCCGGTACCTTGAAGATCTCCGATTTCGCCATGGCGTGGATCTGATACCGGGGCCCCATGGCCATGCAGATCATGATGGGATCGCTGTCGGAAGAATGATTGGCGCAGAAAAGGCCGCCCTTCTCCGGAAGGTTTTCCCGGCCGATCAGGCGGGTGGGATGAAAGAGATTGAAAAAGGGCCAGACGAGATACCATAAAAAAGTATATAAACGATGGGAGCCGGACATCAGAAAAGCCGCTCCCGTACCAGATTCAGCAGCAGTTGAAGACTCTGCTCGAAGGTGTTTCCGGTCGTATCCACCAGTATGGCGTCACCCGCCATCTTCAGCGGCGCCACTGTCCGGCTGGAATCCCGCTTGTCCCGTTCTTTCAGATCGTCCAGGACATTCTCATACTCCACCTGCTGACCCCGTTCCAGCAGTTCCAGATACCGGCGGCGTGCTCTCTCCTCCGGGGATGCGGTCAGGAAAATCTTCAGATCGGCTCCCGGCAGCACGACCGTTCCGATATCCCTGCCGTCCATGATCACGTCTTTTTCGTCCGCAAGCCCGCGCTGCATATCCAGAAGGTACGCGCGCACTTCCGGAACGGCAGAAACAGCGGAGGCCCACTGGGAAATATCGTTCTGCCTGATGGCGGCCGTAACGTCCTCTCCGTTCAGGAACATGCGCTGCTCCCCGTCGTCGCCCCGGGAGATACCGATATGGATCTCACTGAGAACGGGCACGACCTCCTCGGCGTGTTCGACGCTGAAGCCGCAGCTTTTCGCATAAACTCCGACCGTGCGGTATATGGCACCGGTATCCACATAGAGAAAGCCCAGTTCCCGTGCCAGGGCCTGAGCCAGAGTAGACTTTCCCGCTCCGGCGGGTCCGTCGATCGCAATACTGTGATTTCCCATAAAGACTAATTCGGCGCAGGACAGGAGAAAAGCGCCGTACTCCTTTTTTCGAATAATGGAGCGGATTGCGGGATCAGAACCCCTCATCCGCCTTTTCGTAGACCTGGTATTCCTCCCAGATATTCTCCAGCCTCTCCAGGGTCCCGGCAAGATCGTTTTCCGTTCTCCTGCTGGTTTCCACGATCAGGGCATTCAGAAGGCTAAGAGGCGCCGCCAGCGAGTCGGCAAAGGAGGCCATATCGCTTTTGGCCAGAAGGACGTGAGAAGCGGAAACCGTCAGCGGCGAGGAGGGATTGTCCGTAACCGCAATCACGCCGGCACCCTGATCCCTGGCGAATTTCATGGCCTGAATGATCCTTTTGGAATACCGCGGGAAACTGATCCCGATCACGACATCTTTTTTGCCGACACGGAGGATCTGCTCGAACATCTCGCTGGCGGAGTTGCTCTGCAGGGTGGAAACATTATCCAGGATCAGATGAAGATAAAATCCGAGAAAACTGGCCAGGCCGGCGGAAGACCGCACGCCGAGGATGTAGATCCTCCTTGCGCTGACCAGCGCGTCCACCGCTCCGTAGAATTCCTCCCGGTCGCACTCGTTCAGCGTCGCTCTTATATTCTCCATATCCGACTGCATAACGGAAGTCAGCACATCCTGCCCGCCGATGCGGTCCTGGGCAACCTGAATGCGCTGCACGGACGTCAGTTTGTTCCGAGCCGTGGCCTGCAGGGATCTCTGCAGATCCGGAAACCCGTCGTAACCAAGCCGGGTGGCGAAGCGGACGACCGTGGATTCGCTGACGTCCGTCTGTCTGCCGAGCTGGGCAGCCGTCAGGTAGGATACCTTATCAAAATTGTCCCGGATATATTCGGCGATCCGTTTCTGGCCCTTGGAAAGGCCGGACCAGGAATCGGAAATACGCTGCAAAACATCTCTGTTTGCCATGAGTCCTCCTTCATTTTTCAAAAAAGTTCGTCGGGTTCGTGAATCAGCCCGGCATCCCGGAACAGGCCGCGGACCTCACTGTCGGTCAGAGGCCTGTGTGTTCCACAGGTCAGGTCGCCCAGAAGCAGAGGGCCTTCCCGGACACGGATCAGTCTTTTTACTTCCAGTCCCGCCGTCTGACACATGCGCCGGATCTGCCTTTTCAGGCCCTGGCGAAGAGTAAAATCAAGCGTGGCCCGGTCTCCGTCGGAGCCTAAGAACCATACCTGTACCGGGGCCAGTTCCCTGCCGTCCAGTACCATGGGCCCGTTCAGGATATCCAGGCCGCGGCCCACATCGCCGGAAACGGTGACGTGATATTCCTTCTCCACATGGAATCCGGGGTGCAGCAGACGATTGGTCAGTTCGCCGTCGTCGGTGAGCAGCAGCAGTCCCTCGGAATCTAAGTCCAGCCTTCCGACCGGCCAGACCCTGTCCGGAATATCCGCTATGAGATCCGCCACGGTCCACCGTCCCCGCGGGTCTTTCAAAGTGGTCAAACAGCCCCGGGGCTTATAGAGCATGTAGTATTGGCGGGGCCCGGCCGGCCGGACGATCTCTCCGTCCACCCGGATCTCATCCGCTTCCGGGTCCGCACGCTGCCCGAGGGCCGCCGGTTCACCGTTGATAAGGACACGGCCGTCCAGGATAAGAGCTTCCGCGCCTCTTCTGGAGCACACGCCGGCCCCGGAAAGGATCTTCTGAATCCTCTCCTCCATAATGTCAAATAAAGTACAGATTCAGTGCGGCGGAGTAATCAGCCAAATCTGGGACCGTCGTCGCGCGGACCGTCCTTTTTGAACAGTTCTCTGATCCTGTCCATCACTTCCGGCACGAGTTCCACGATGCGGTCGACCGTATTCCCTGCGGGGGGATCGACGGTCAGAATACGCACGTTTTCGTCCTTGACAATCAGAAACGCGACGGGCGAAACCGTGACGCCCGCGCCGCCGCCGCCGCCGAATGTGTTCGTGTCCCCGCTCTTGTGATTTTTCGGAATGAAATCGGACCCGCCCGACACGAATCCTACGGACATTCTGGACACGGGGATCAGTGTCGTATCCCCCGTCGTGATCGGCTGACCGATGATCGTGTTGGCGTCCACCAGTTCCCGGATCTTATCCATCGTGGTGCCCATCAGATCGTTGATGGGATGATTGTTTTCGCTCATGTGGCTTCCTCCGCCTTTCCGTTTTGTATTTTTTCGCCGGAGTCTCCGCTTCTCAGAAAGCGGAGAAGTCCCGGCAGGGAACTGACACCCAGGCTGATCCCAAAACCCAGGATCTGCGCAAGGGTCAGTGATACTTTTACATTTGCTTCCGCGGCGGGCGTCGTCCGGCTGAAATCGGCGTCCACGCTCAGGTCATGCCGGAGCACGTTAAAATTATGGTCGACACAGCCCCAGAACACACCCATAGCAGCCGTCGCGCCTCCGTATCCGACAGCTACGGCAGCGGCATCCTCGCCGCCCCAGATCAGATGCAGCGTCAGGCGGTCCACGCGGATCTTCAGGACCAGTCTGCCCGCGGCCCGTGCGGCACGGGGCACCAGATCCGTCAACAGCGATATCAGGTCGCCTGCTTTTCTCTTCGGACGGGGCTTCTCCTTTTTTTCTGCTTCTTTCTCTTTCTCAACCGGCCGCTTCATTCTCCGGCGGGCGGGCAGGATCCTCATTTTAACGGGCCCTGCCTGGACAAGCAGCCGCATATTTCCTTCCAGAGAATAAGTAAAAAGGATCTTCAGCCGGATCTGCAGCAGAAGCACGATCAGAATCAGAACCGCGGCAACGATCAGCACGGCGATCAGCCAGCCAGCCATCAGGTATCCTCCTCTTTTCCCGGCTCCCCGGGTTCCTCTTCGGACGGAACGGATTCCGGATCCGCCGGATCATCCTCCCGCCCGGCCGCCTCCTGCTCGATCCTCAGCTGTTCCAGACGGTTCTGCATTTCCATCGTGATCTGACCTTCCTCCATCTCATCAACGGGAAGTTCCGGCAGTTCGTCCAGTGACCGCAGCCCGAAGACCCGCAGAAAATTCTGGGTGGTCCGGTACTGAATCGGCCTTCCGGGCACCGCAAGGCGTCCGGCCTCCTCGATCAGTTCGCGTTCCAGAAGAAGCCCGATCGTATAGGAGCAGTCGACGCCCCGCACCTCGTCGATATAGGGCCTCGTGACGGGCTGGAAATATGCAACGACCGCCAGTACTTCCAGAGCTGCCTGGGAAAGTTTAGGGGGCTGACGGTTTGCCAGCGCCCTGCGGACCGTGTCCGCGTATTCGGGCGCCGAACACATCTGAAAGCTGTCCTCCACCCGGACCAGGCGGATGCCTCTGTGCTGGTACCCGTATTCGTCGCTGAGGCTGGTACAGATATCCTCGGCCGTCTTCCCGTCGATCTCCAGGGCGGAACAGATCCTGTCCAGGCTGACCGGCTCCCCGGAGGCGAACAGGATCGCTTCGATCGCCGCCTCGGCCTCGTTCAGATTCACTATCTGTTCCTCCTCATCAGCTGTCGGAAAATTCCGACACCGGGATCTCACCGCCGCCGTTCAGGCAGCTGACGGTACAGTCGTCATCCGGACCGGAAAGCTTTAACCTGTGCGCCTTGCACAGTTCCAGAACGGCGATAAAAGTAGCGACCACCTCGGACCGGCTGTGATTGCTCCTGAACAGCGAACGGAACCGGCGCACGCCGGATCGTTTCAGTTTCCGGATGATCTCTTCCGCTTTCCGGGTCACGGGATACGGCTCCCGGCCGACGATCTCCTGAAAGGCGGATGCGGTCGGCGGGATCCGTCCGCTGACCCGCTGATTCAGGCCGAGCATGGCTTCGGTCAGATCGCTGCTGGGATGCGTCCTGGTATAAGTCCGGACCGGCGTAACAGGTTCCGGATCGCGGGTCATAAAGTCCCGGCCGTACTCGAACCTCTGACCGAGCTCCGGCAGCACCGTGCGGACTTTCTCATAATCCGCATGTCGTTTATGTTCCTCCAGGGAAGCGATCAGCTCCTCCATCTCGGACATGGCTTCCTCGTCCCGGATCGAAAGCAGCATGCGGGTCTTGATATAGATCAGATGGGCCGCCATGGCGACAAAATCGCTGGCCACCTCCATGTCCATCTGCCTTCTCTGGTCCATCCACTGCATATACTGGTCGACCAGTTCGGAGATCCGGATATCCTGGATCTCCATTTTGTTCTTACTCAGCAGGTGCAGGATCAGATCCAGCGGACCGTCGAAGTCTTCCATTTCCTCCTCCCGACGGCTCCGGACCACTTTATCAAGATGATAGATCGGATTTTCCACGTTAAATCTCCTAATGAACAAACAGATATAGTGGCCAGTTGGCAATCGAATCGATCGCATTCATCAGCCAGTTGCGCGCTACCGTCAGCGGAGTGTCCAGCACGCCGAAGAAAAGAAGGACGAACAGAATGATGGTGCCCGCGAATTCGTACTTAAGAATCCAGTAATAGATCTTATTCGGGATCAGCACGCCGATGATCTTGAATCCGTCCAGCGGAGGAAAGGGGATCAGGTTGAAGACCCCGAGGCCCAGGCTCAGTTCGGACAACAGCACGAAAAAATTCATCAGGCCGGTTCCGAAAGTGCTGTCCAGAGTGCCCGAAGAGATCATGATGCCGAAACAGAAATAGCCTGCCACAAGGGACAGATAGGACAGGACGAAATTAGAGACCGGGCCCGCCAGGGCGGTCAGTGCCATCCCCGACTTCGGATGTTTGAACTGGTTCATATTCACCGGCACGGGCTTGGCCCAGCCAAAACCGACGAGCAGCATCATCAGCGTCCCGAAAATATCGATATGCCGGAACGGATTCAGGGAGAGTCGTTTCTGGTCCTTGGCTGTGGTGTCCCCCAGCCAGTAAGCGACAAGGCCGTGACAGCACTCGTGAATGACCAGACAGCACATAACCGCGACCAGCCGGATCAGCAGGTTGATCAGGGCTTCCCAGTCCATATTGGACAAGAAATCGGTTAAAAAGGCCATCTTTCCCTCCCCCGGCTCAGGTTCTGTTCAGAACGGAAAAATCCGCTGCCTCAGTATTATACCAGTATTTTTCGGAGTTGACAACCGCCGCCGGGCGGCCGTCGAATGCCAAAGGAGCGGAATCTCAGCGTCCCGTCAGATCCAGGATCACCGCCTGTGCCATCAAAAACCCTGCCACGGGCGGCACCCAGGACGAACTCGCGGGTACGGAGTTACGTCCGGGAGGCAGAGTTTCCGGTTCCTCCTGCGGTTCGGCCGCGGGTTCGGGCGAATAGACGACCTTCAGGTGCTCGATGCCGCGGGCGCGCAGTTCCTTCCGCACGACGCGGGCAAAGGGGCATCCGTTCGTCTCGGACAGATCCGCAATGCAGAGCAGGGACGCGTCCAGTTTGTTGCCGGCCCCGAGGGATGAAATGATCGGGACCCCGGAGGTGACGCATGTCTCGATCAGATCCAGCTTGCAGGTGACGATATCGATCGCGTCGACGACATAATCATACTTAGTCTCCTCGTTGAAGAAATCTTCCCTGGTCTCTTCGCAGAAGCGGAACACTTTCGTATGATAGTTCCCCATAGGCGCAATATCCTTGAGACGGGAACTCATGGCTATCGCTTTGGGCTCTCCCAGGGTATACTCCACGGCCTCCGCCTGCCTGTTCATATTGGACACTTCCACAAAATCGTCATCCACCAGCGTCAGTTCCTCGACGCCGCTCCGGACCAGAGCCTCGGCGCACCAGCTGCCGACTCCGCCTAATCCGAATACGGCCACATGGCTGCCCTGGAGCTTTTCCACGGCTTCCCCGCCGAGGAGCATCCGCGTTCTTGTCAGTCGATCCTCCATTGATCTCTTCCTTCTTTCAGTTCCGGGCAGAGTCCCCGGAAAAATAAACGAGGACTGTACCATAAGATACAGCCCCCGCAATGAAACGAAATTAATCAAAAATGCTGTACAGGTCGTCACACGTCGTGACTGTGTTCTCCTCCATGATCTGATCCATCCACAGGTCTTCGATGGCCGTATTCTTCCAGACGGGAAGATCCGAGCTGACATAATACAGAATGTGCCAGCCGACCACCGAGGAGTCCTCATTGATGACAAGTCCGTAATCGCCGCTCTTGCGGTCGCTGTCGAACAGCCATTCGTTGACGGTATCCACCATGTCGCCGTTCGCGACTTTCGTGTACAGGCCGCCGTTTGTATTGGACCCTGTATCGGCGGAATATTCATTGGCCAGCGCGGCGAACTGATCTTCCGTGCCGCCCTCGTCCAGCCACTGCTGCTCGATCTCCTCCGCACGCTCATAGGCGGCGTCGAAGGCCTCCTCCGTCGCTTCGTCCGCGCTCTCGTCCTCCTCGGTGTCCGGATCGTCCTCATTCACGGCTTCTATGAGAATGTGGCGGAAATCCACCGTATCGGATGTATCGAGATACCGTTCGTCAAAGACGACCACATAGTAGCAGTCCGTGCCCTCGATGACGGTCGTATCTCCCTGCTTCCGGCCCGACTCCATCAGGAAATCATAACCGGTGTCGCTTTCGCTCATATTTTCCAGAACACCGCCGGCGCGGGTGAACTGCTCGTCATCCTCCACCAGGCTGAAATCATCTTTTACCTTTTCTTCCAGCTCGTCGGCTTCCTTCTTGGCAGCTTCCATGGCGGCTTCCGATTCCTCCTCGGTGGGCTCCACTTCATTTCCGTCCTCGTCGGTCGTGGTCTCGGCCGCTCCGTCGATCGTCGCGTAGTAATAATACAGGGTATCCAGAGTGTCCTTGTGTTCATCGTAATAATCATCGAGGGCTTCCTCGTCATCGGCGATATCGGCAGTCAGTTCATTGAACAGATCCGAATTATAGACCTCGTAAGAAAGCTCATTGTTTTCCATACAGGTCTTGTACAGGGACTCCGTCATACTGTCCCCGTAAATCATCTGCAGGTATTTGGTTCTGGACAGACTGACACCGTAGCTGGTCAGATAATTCTCGCGTGATTCGTCCAGGCTCTCCAGATTGGACTCAATGGACTCCTCCCCGCTTTCGGACAGAGTGATGCCGTTCTCTTCAGCCGCTTTTTTCAGCACATGCTCCTGGACCATGGAACGAAGGGCCGACTGTATGAAATACTCCTGATAGGTGCCGCCGATATACTCCTCGTCGATCCCAAGCATCTCGGCCGCGTCCTCCGTAATCGTCTGCTCGGAGGCTTTCTCATCAAGCGAGTAAGGATAGGAATCGGACATGCCGTAATTGGCATAGGCCTGCGCATTCGAGAGCACACTGTTATTATAATAGTAGTAGGCCATCTGCCCTTCCACATAATCCTCGCCGTCGATCGTGGCAACGACTTTATCCTGTGAGAAAACGCCGAAATACCACAGAAGGAGGGCGATGATCAAAACGGCAACGACCACACCGATGATGATATAGATCCTGTCCCTGCGTCTGCGGCTTGCTTCAACTTGCTGATTTTTCAGATCGCGGCTGGAAACCCAGTTGGATGAACTCTGTTCCTTCCGCTGTTTCTTTTCGCGGGAAGCGCTCATTGCTTATTCCTTCCTCTCAATGAAAATCGGAGCATTTTCCTTGGTATTACGGCCGCTCCGAATAATGCTTTTCATATGCTCTGCTATTATACAGGAATCCTTCATTTCATGCAAGACCCAAAAATCGTCCGGCCGGCCGTGCGACCGCGCCGGACATGCACAGCCTCCCTTATGAACAACACAAGGGAGGCCGAATGATTTTTAAATTATTTCCCGCAGGGGTCGTGCAGCCCCTATTAAAAACCTGCACATCATGGCAGGTGGGTCGCCTCCACCGCGTTTCACTGCTCCCAACTTCCAACTCAATGTGAGCCGGGAGGTCTGCAATCCGCGCCGTGAGCCGGCATCCCGTTTAAGAAATGTGGGTATTAATAAAAGCCGTCACGCGCCCCCGCAGGAAACAGTATCGCAAAGGAAAGACATCAGCTGTCTTCATCCTCTTTGATATCCGCCTCATCCCCGTCCGGGTCATCATCATCTACATCGTCTCCATCATCGTCATCTTCATCTTCATCATCGTCTTCATCTTCGTCGAACAGGGCCCTCATGGCTTCCTCATAGACCGCATTCAGTTCATTATCGTCATCGATCGTGACCAGAATGTCCTCACCGTCCTCGGTCTCCACCTTCAGGATCACCAGTCCGTAGTTCTCATCCTCCACCGGCTTCCCGTCGTCGTCGGCGGTCTCCGGTGAAAGAAGGACCATATAGACGGAGCCATCATATTCGATCGTATCCACGTACTCCATTTCGATCTCGTTGCCGTCCTCGTCGATCAGCGTCACGAATGTAGCATCATCGTCTTCCTGCACGAATTCTCCCTCACTTTCGCTGAGATATTCGGCGCCAGCGCGCCCTCTCTTCGTGACTGTATTTTACTCCCGCGGCCGGAAAATTACAAGACTTTTTCCAAAATCCCGCATCCATCCAGACGACACAAGCGTTCATGGCCTCCCGATTGGACAAAAGCCGTGAATCCTGCTATAATAGAGAGCTAAATTTTCGAAATTCAGGCAGCTCGGAGGTGCCCTGTTGAGTAGTTCCAAAAAATCCCGGGGTAGATCTTCCGCCCCGGATCGCGGAACGGAACTTTCTTCATCCCGTTCTTCCGCCAAAAAAAATAAAAAGAAAGCAAAAAAGCGGCCTGTCGGCCTGCGGATTTTTTTCACGGTGCTGAAGGTTCTCGGCACCGTCGTATTTCTGTGCGTTGTGGCCGGTGTGATCCTGGCGCTGAACGCCGTTTCCTATGTCCGTGACACCATCATTCCGGAGGCCAATCAGACTCTTTCCGCCGTCAACGTGCTGGATGTCAACCAGAGCTCCACCATGTATTACACGGACAGCCATACGGGAGAGCTGGTTGAACTGCTGACCCTGCACGGCAGCGAAAACCGTGTTTGGGTGGATTACGACGATATTCCGGAGAACCTGATCAACGCCACCGTTGCCATCGAGGACCAGCGCTTCTGGACCCATTCCGGCGTAGACTGGGGCCGGACGATAAAAGCCATCACGCTGATGTTCAGCGGCGGCGATATCCAGGGCGGCTCCACCATCACCCAGCAGCTGCTGAAGAACGTCACCAGCAACGACGAGGTGACCGTCCAGCGGAAGGTCACGGAGATCTTCCTGGCGCTGGAATTCGAGAAGACCCACACCAAGGAAGAGATCATGGAGTGGTACCTGAATTATATCTATCTCGGGGACAGCTGCTACGGCATCTACACCGCCTCCCTGAACTATTTCGGGAAGGAACCAGAAGATCTTACACTGGCGGAATGCGCGTCCCTGATCAGCATCACCAACAATCCGACAGCCTACAATCCGTACCGGCACCCGGAGAACAACCTGGAGCGGAGGGATCTCGTCCTGAGCCAGATGGAGAGCCAGGGCATGATCACGGAGGAGGAAATGCTTCAGGCCCAGGCGGAGCCGCTGAAGCTTACCCGGGAGGAGGCGGAGTCGGAGCAGGTCGTGTATACCTGGTATGAAGACCAGGTCATTGAAGACGTGATCACGGATCTGATGGATACCTATGACCTGAGCAGTACGGCAGCGTCCAATCTGGTCTATCAGGGCGGGCTCAGCATCGAAACATGCCTGGATCCCAGCGTTCAGAGATACGTGGATGCCGTCTATCTGGAGAACGAATCGATCGGCGAGGAATCCGAAAACGGACTGACGCTCCAGTCCGGGATCACCGTCATAGATAACGAGACAGGTAATGTCGTCGCCCTGGCCGGAGGAGTCGGGGAAAAGAATGCGAGCCGGCTGTACAACCGCGCATCTCAGGCGCTGCGGCAGACGGGTTCATCGATCAAACCCCTGTCGGTATATGCCCCCGCCCTGAACGAGGGCCTGATCACACCGTACAGCGTGGTGGATGATGCCCCGATCCTGTACAACGCGGAGGCTTGGCCCGCCAACGCAGTCGGTTATTACTCCGGGCTCGTCACCGTCAACGAGGCGGTGCGAAATTCAACCAATACGGTAGCCGTCAATGTCCTGCAGGATCTGGTGGGTACGGACACGTCCATCGAATATCTGACGGACCGCTTCGGAATCACCAGTCTGATCAGCGATCAGATGATCAATGGCCAGCTGAAAGGCGATCAGAACCTGTCGTCCCTGGCACTGGGCGGCCAGACGAACGGGATCTCCACATATGAAATGGCTGCCGCATATGCCACCTTTGCCCGGGACGGCGAATACAAGGAACCGCGGACTTACAGCCGCGTCATTATGACGGATACCGACGGAACCGAGACCGTTCTTCTGGACAATACGGACAGCGGCGAGAAGGTCCTGAAAGAATCCACCGTCTATTACATGAATCAGATGCTGGAGGATGTCGTCGCTTCCGGAACGGGGACCGCCGCCGCCTTCGACGGGATGACCATCGCGGGGAAGACCGGTACCACCACCTCCAATTACGACAAATGGTTCATCGGATACACGCCTTATTATACGGCGGCCGTGTGGATCGGATACGACGAACAGGAAGAGATCGCGGATGCGGATACCAACGAGGCCATGACGATCTGGAAAGATGTGATGGAGCCCATTCACAAGAGGCTGAAAGATAAGGACTTCGAACCCGAGGTGGATGATGACGAGGATCTGGTGACCGTCGCCTACTGCAAGGACAGCGGTAAGCTGGCGACAGCCGCCTGTAAGGCGGATATTCGCGGCAGCCGGGTCGCATACGGCACTTTTATCAAAGGGACGGAGCCCACGGAAGACTGCGACGTACACACCTATGTGAAAGTGTGCACGAAATCTCCCGTTTATGACGATGACGGAAATGATACGGGCCTGTATCACCTGGCCGGCGACAGCTGCCCGGACTCCACCTGCAAAACGATCAGCGTCGTGGATTTCGACCGCTTTTACGCCACGCCGGAAGTTCAGATCAGGGATGATATGTATCTGCTCTCCTATCTTGAGGACCTCGGTACCTGCACGTATCACGGATACCGGACCGGAAGTTCTTCCGGGACATACTCCGGCAGCGGGACAACATCCGGCTGGTCAGGCGGAACCGGTACCGGCACAGGGAACGATACAGGAACCGGCACGGGCACGGGCACAGGTACGGGAACCGGAACAGGCAACGCTGCCGGCTCGGGTACCGGGACCGCGACCGGAGGCGCGACATGGAACGGAAATGCCGGGACGGGTCAGCAGCAGAATACCTGGGGAACTGCGGGCGACACCGACGGCACCGGTACTGCCGACGATTCGGCAGGGACGGAAGAGCAGCCCGGCACAGAGGCGGGAACGGAACCCGAAGCGGCGGAAAATCCGGCGGAATGGGAACCGGAGGCCGCCGGTGGTGAATACTAAAAAAGCAAAAGAACTTTATATCCTCTCAAAACCGCCCGGGCGCCCGTCAGGCGTTCCGGGCGGTTTTTTAGCCTGCCGGCAGATCATCATTTTCAGGGTTGATTTTTCATTTCGGCTGTGCTAATATGATTTTCAGCCAAAAACAAATGGCTACCAGTCAGAGACACATTCGGGCCGAAGGGGGCACGGGCATGGACGATCCAAAATATTTGATCGTGGAGACCGACGCGCTTCCGGATATATATATCAAGGTGATCCGGGCGAAAGAGATGCTGGAACTGGGAGAAGTTTCCACCGTCAACGAGGCTGTGGAACGGACCGGGATCAGCCGGAGTGCCTTTTACAAATACAGGGACGCGGTCCGTCCCTTCCGGGAGCTGTACGGGGATCAGATCGCTACTTTCCAGTTCAGCCTCCGGGACCAGCCCGGTGTCCTTTCCAGCGTTCTGAACATTTTTGCTCGCAACGGCGGAAATATCCTGACGATCAACCAGGGCCTCTCCGTCAACGGTAGAGCCGTCGCCACGATCTCGGCAGAGACGTCGCAGCTTGTGGCAGGTGTGGACGATCTGCTGGAGAAACTGGAAGCCGTATACGGCGTTTTAAGCAGCCAGATCATAGGCTGAACTTGTATTGGAGGGAATTTCATGATACAGGTGGCAATTTTGGGCTTCGGCACGGTCGGCTCGGGCGTGGCGGAAGTCCTGACCGGACACGAGGAACTGATCCGGCGGCGTACGGGACAGCCTTACGGCATCAAGTACATTCTGGATGTCCGTGACTTTCCGGACAGTCCGTTCTCTTCCCTGCTGATCAATGACTTTTCGGTCATCGAGGAGGACCCGGAAATTCAGGTTGTGGTGGAGACGATCGGCGGAACCGGTGTCGCCTATGATTTTACCCGCCGTGCGCTTTCAGCAGGCAAGAATGTGGTCACGTCCAACAAGGAACTTGTGGCCTGCCACGGGTATGAACTGCTGCAGCTTGCGAAGGAACACAAAGTCAGCTATCTGTTTGAAGCAAGCGTCGGCGGCGGGATCCCGGTCATACACCCCCTGTCCCAGTGCCTGACCGCGAACGAAGTGACCGAGATCACCGGGATCCTCAACGGCACGACCAATTATATCCTGACCCGCATGATCGGCGAGGGACTTTCATTTGAGGCCGCGCTGAAAGAGGCACAGGAAAACGGATATGCGGAACGGGATCCGTCCGCCGACATCGACGGAGACGACGCGTGCCGCAAGATCTGTATCCTGGCCGCCGTCGCTTTCGGTCGTCACGTATACCCGGTTCAGGTCCCCACCGACGGGATCACCGACGTCACGCTTCCCGATGTGGACTACGCCGATTCGGCCGGTAAAAAGATCAAGCTGCTCGGCCGGTGCATGAAAAACCAGGACGGGACCGTCACGGCTTTCGTGGCTCCGCATCTGGTAGACCAGTCCGACCCGCTGGCGTCCGTGACGGATGTATTCAACGCGATCAAGATACACGGCGACGCCGTCGGTGACGTCATGTTCTACGGTGCCGGAGCCGGCAAACTGCCCACTGCCTCAGCCGTGGTCTCCGACGTGATCGAAGCCGGTGAGAATGCCGGCGGGAAGATCCAGTATGACTGGGAAGACGGCGGAGATGACGTTATGACGCCGCCCGACGAACTCAGGTCGTCCTGGTATGTCCGCTCCGACGGAACCGCCGAATCCGTTCACACGACCTTTCCCGACGCGGGAATCCTGGCAAGGCACGGGCAGCCGGATGACGAGGTTGCTTTCCTGACCGGACCCATGACCCGCTCCGAGCTGGAAAACAGCCTGAACGGGATGGAGTGCAGATCCGTATTTCGTGTCCTGGACTGACCTGCGTGCCGGCGAATCCTGTACACAGGCAGTTCTGTAAGGAGGAACACATGGGCCTTATCGTTCAAAAATTCGGCGGAACTTCCGTTGCGGATGCCGATCGGATCCGCAACGTAGCCCGTATCATCACCGAAACATATCGGCGCGGTCATCAGGTCGTAGCCGTCCTGTCCGCACAGGGAAAAACGACCGATGAGCTGATCACCCAGGCCGCGCAGATCAATCCGAAAGCTTCGAAAAGAGAAATGGACGCACTGCTGGCCACCGGCGAACAGGTCTCCTGCGCTCTCTGCGCCATGGCGATCGAAGCGCTCGGGTGCCCCGTCGTATCCCTGACCGGATGGCAGGCTGGGGTCCAGACGGATGCCCAGAACGGCAACGCCCGGATCAGGAAGGTTGACACGGAACGCATACAGAAAGAACTGGATAAAAAATCCATCGTGATCGTTACCGGATTTCAGGGCGTGAATAAATTCGGAGATATCACAACACTCGGACGCGGCGGCTCGGACACGTCCGCGGTCGCACTGGCCGCAGCCCTGCACGCCGATCTCTGTCAGATCTACACGGATGTGGACGGGGTCTTTACCGCGGATCCGCGGACCGTCTCCGGCGCTAAACTGCTGGAGGAGATCACCTACGATGAAATGTTGGAACTGGCCACTCTCGGAGCCCAGGTCCTTCACAACCGCTCGGTCGAACTGGCCAAGCATTATAATGTCAATCTGGAAGTGCTCTCCAGTTTCACCGGAGACCCGGGCACTCAGGTTAAGGAGGTAGTCAGGAGAATGGAAAGCTCGCATGTCAGCGGTATCGCCGTGGACAAGGACAGTTCCCGAATCGCACTGGTGGGACTGAAAGACGAACCCGGAATCGCCTTTAAAATTTTTTCCATGCTGGCAAAACGGGGAATCAATGTCGATATCATATTGCAGTCCATAGGACGGGACGACACAAAGGACATATCGTTCACCGTCGAAAAAGGCGACCTGGATGCCGTAAAATCCGTCCTGGAGGAAAACAGGGATTCATTTCATTTTGACCATATGGACATCAATGACAATGTTGCGAAAGTTTCGATTGTCGGTGCCGGCATGATCAACAACCCCGGAGTCGCCGCTAAAATGTTTGAGGCTCTGTACAACGCAAATATAAACATACACATGATATCCACCAGCGAGATCAAGGTCTCCGTACTCGTGGACCTGCAGGAGGCGGACCGGGCCGTTCAGTCCATCCATGACATGTTTTTCAGCCGCGAAGAAGACGATTGATCCCCGTCGGCGGAGTGCCTGTAATTCCGGCAAAAGGTATTGACAACTAAGCTGTCGTTTGATAAAATGAAAATCGCATTTCGGGGAATGATGATTATTCCCCGATGATTTCCTGGGGGTATAGCTCAGCTGGGAGAGCGCTTGAATGGCATTCAAGAGGTCAGCGGTTCGATCCCGCTTATCTCCACCAGGGCATAAAGAAAGACCGGCTAACATTTAAGAAAGCCGGCCTTTCTTTTTTTAGTTTTGATTTTTTGAGCGGAACCGATGCCCGCCTATGCGGACCTCCGGTATCGACGAATCAGCTAATACCGGCTGTAGATGATGAAAAATACGATCACAGCCAGATAAATGACGCCGCAGAC
Source organism: Oscillospiraceae bacterium (assembly GCA_021203885.1). Lineage (GTDB taxonomy): Bacteria > Bacillota > Clostridia > Oscillospirales > Oscillospiraceae > JAJPXI01. The sequence goes on from JAJQAH010000011.1 coordinate 20,028, forward strand.
CAGGGCGAACAGCGAGATCAGCCAGAGGTCAAAAAGCAGCGGGAGAACCCCCACACAGGCAAGGCTCGCAAAAACAGTGGTCCGGTTTCTGTTCCACCTCCGGACATAGCCTGCGATGCCCCAGGCTGCGGTCCAGACCAGCGCAAAAATCGGTATATAAACCAGCAGCACCCGAAAGATCGTCTCCATCGCAGCCAGGTCATCCCCGATGAGAATTCCTTCCTCTTGGAAAGTCACCATCGCATCCGGGATTGTGAAGAGGAACGAAACGGCAAAAACTATATAAGCCAGCACAATGATCATCTGCAGAATAAAGACGATTAAATGGCTGTGTCTCTTCAATGTAATTCCTCCAAGCAACTAAAAAATATCACGGCACCCGGACTTTGATACGCCTTCAGGACGCAGTCAAAAGGCCGGGTGTCGTCCGTTTAGTATATCAGGCCGCGTCGTTTTCTTCCGTTGGATTTTCGGGCAGCCGCACGTAGATCTTCCCGATTCGGTGCTTTTCCGTAGTCAGTACCTTCAGAAAAACGCCCTCCGGCGTCAGGACGGAATCCGATTCGCCGACAAGGCGGTCCAGCCGGCTCATCATGTATCCGCCGATGGAGTTGTACCCGTCGGATTCCAGATGCAGCGACAGCGCCTTGTTAAAATCCTCCAGGTTCAGGCTGCCCGACACGATGTATTCCCGATCCGAGATCCGCTCCAGCGGCGCTTCCTCGTCCGCGTCATACTCGTCCCGGATCTCGCCGACGATCTCCTCGATCAGGTCCTCCATGGTGATCAGTCCGGCGATCATGCCGTACTCGTCCAGCACGATCGCCATGTTGTTGGAGGTCTTCTGCATACGCACCATCAGATCCGAAGCGATCTCCTGCGAATAGGTAAAATAGGGCTTGCGCATCAGACCGCGGACGGAAAACTCCGCCGGGTCAAGCAGGACCATGTCTTTCAGATTCAGGATCCCGACGACTTCCTCTCCGGATTCGTCCAGAACGGGCAGACGGGTATATTTGGACTGATTCGAGCGGATGATCTCCGCAACTTCCCCGTAATCCGAGTCCGCGCGGACGCATGTCATGTCGACACGGGGCACCATGATGCTCTCCACTTTCGACTCATCGAAATCAAAAACGTTGTTCAGCATCTGCTTCTCTTCCGTTTCGATCTCACCGGGGTCGGAGCTGACTTCCAGGACCGTTCGCAGCTCCCGCTCGGTCAGGACGTTGTTCCTTTCATTTGGATCTACGTGAAACAGGCGCAGCACGCCGAAAGCCAGATGATTGATTACAAAAATGACCGGCGTCAGAATGACCATCAAAGGCCAGATCACTCTCGCATACAGGAGAGAGATCCGTTCGGCACGAATCGCCGCCATGGTCTTTGGGGTGACCTCCCCGAAGATCAGGATGAGCAGCGTCAGGACTCCGGTCGCGATCCCGGCCCCTGCATCGCCGAATATGGCAACAGCGAGCAGAGTCGCCATGGCCGAGGCCAGAATATTGACCAGGTTGTTGCCGATCAGGATGGCACTGAGCATCTTCTCCGGATTATCCGTGATCTTGAGCACGAGCCGGGCTCTCTTGTCCCCGTCTTCCGCCAGCCGGGACATTGTGATCCGGCTGACAGTGGTCAAAGCCGTTTCGGCTGAAGAAAAAAATGCTGATAAACAAAGTAGGATAATCAATACAATAATTCGTACGGGAACGTCAGATTCCACAATTTATCACTCCCCTTTCGATTCCAGAAAATTGTTTTTTTCGTACTGTCAGCACAGAGTGCTGAAT
>JAJQAH010000073.1 GCA_021203885.1 Oscillospiraceae bacterium
TTCCTCCGACGGCCGGCATGAGGTGCGGGTCAGTGTGGATCTGATCGGGTATGAGGCCAGAAAATACTGTGACAGACAGCTGGTCGATACCAAAAGTTTCGATTCCCTCGGCAGCATGGTGTGTCAGTATCTTTCACAGCTGGACCTGAACGAGCTGATCCGGCTCTCACAGGAAGAAATCGAACGGGCCGGCCGGAATAATTATATGGATTGTGTGAATGCCATTTTACAGGCCGTTATTGAAAACTTTGACGGTCAGAGCTTATCCTTCTCCGCCCCGGAAGGACCCGTTGTAAAATTCGGAGAAGACTGTCTTGAATATACGCTTGCGACTATGATCAACCGCATGCCGGACACGGTCTCCGTACGTCCTGAAAACAGGGAATGGGCGGTGAGCATTACGCCGGATGTCTGGCAGACGGACAGGTTTGACTTTCTCGGGACCATCCGGCTGGAAAGCGGGGTCCGGACCGATACCATTGAGTTCCTGGGCCCTATGCTGAGCGTATTTGCGGATTATGCGAGGCAGTATATTGACGATCTCCGTGAAAATGAGAAACGCGATGTGATCCGGTACGCGGAGGGGAAGATGATTGATCCCGAAAAACAGGAGATCTATGATTTTGCCGACCGGCTGGACCGGCTGGAAGGCAGTTTCGATGTTATGAAATATCTGAAGAAGATGGATGACCGGGGCATCAGCTGCTGGGACAATGTACAGCATTACTATGATCTGCTGGCAGCGGGCGACTTAACCGAGATCAGAGAGCTTCTGAATACGGTTATGCTGGTTCCGGATGACAGCGGCCGGGCCTCCATGGCCAGGGTCATGACGGAAGAGCTGAATGAACGCGAAAGGGACTTCAGCCGGGGGACAGCAGAGGCGGCCCGCTGATATGAACGCTTTTTCATGAGAAATGAAGTGAAATCAAGGAAAAGAATGACTTGCCCGGAAGATTATATGATGACGGGCTATGGATTAACCATTCGGGAGGTGTTTCAATATGGAGGACCAATACGGAGGCCTTCAGCAGGCAGAACTTTTCGGGATCCCCGTATTATTTTCAAACGGGCGTATCGCGGACAGTGATGTTCCTGCAGGCCTTTACCGGTACGATCTGCGGGGATCCGACTATGATCCCGGACGGCCCGTTACCATCGAGAAAAACGTGGCAGTAAATCTCGCGGGCTCAGTCCTGTCGCCCATCCGGATCCCTTATCTGGATCACGGGGAGCGCCTGGACCTCGGCTCCGGCCTGAGTTTTGCCGGCAGCCGGACGAAAACGATCGGTGAGTTCCGGGAACTTTGGGGCTCGCTGGAAAGCTACCCGGTGGCGGTTGAAATCATGCACAATCAAGTGATTCAGAAAAACGAAGGCCTGGTCTGGGCCGGGCACGGCGGACCGCTGGCAACCCATGAGGATGTGTACGCGGTCTATCAGATCCGCGGGGAAGGGGTGCCCTATGAGTTTATGGGCATGGATTTTCTCACCGGGCACGGACTGTCCGTGAAAGCTGTTGACTACGATCTTGTGTACGCCGGTCTTCTGAAGGAAGGAATGACCCTGGATACGCTGTATGCCCGGTTTAACACGGACCGGCCGGATGACTTTCGGGGACATTCCATGTCTGTCAGCGACGTGGTGGTCCTGAACCGCGGCAATGAGCTTCAGGCCTGCTACGTTGATTCGATCGGAATCTCCCCGCTGCCTGATTTTGTGCGGGAGCGCGCGGAACTCAGCGAGGCAAAGGAGCTGATCGACGATTTTACATTCCGGGAGTATGAGGGCACCTCGAAAGCAGACTATAGCGATCCGGCCAGGGTTGGCCTCGCTTATACGACGACAGAGGACGGAAAATACTATGTCCGGGCCTTCGTGAATCTTGTCTCCTGCAGGATGGAGAAGTACCTGAACGGAGACACGGGCTCCGGGTGGGAAGAAGTTTCACGGGAATCCTTCCGCAGCCTGCGGGAGCTGATCGACTTAAGACTGAATGATCTGGATTTCGCTTCCCTGACGGCCGTGTCGGGGGAGGAGAGAAACCGCTATGAGCGGCGGCTTGATTTTAACTGCAGAAAAGCCATTGAGGCAGCTATTGACACAGGCTATGATTACGAAACCTGCCGCCTGGACCGCAGCTGCGGCCGGGCGGTCGTGGACCGGTTCGGCCCGGACCGTGTGGAGCGTGTGCTGGCCGTTACTGTCCGCCTGAAAGACCGGGACGGGCGGTTCTCACCGGAGACGAGAGCCTGGGCGGAGAAGGCCACAAGGGCATACAGTGATGAGGAGATCCGGGATACGGCGGGCAGATCGGAATGTGAGATCAGCAGCCATCCCGCGCTGCTGGACGGCTTTATCGGCTTTACCAGACCGTATATGGATGAGGCCCGCAGAGCGGAAAAGAATGAGGTGGGCGATGACCTGGAGCAGTTCGCAGTCGGACTGGATCTGCTCGCCCAAAGCTGGGACCCGTATGAGTATCGCGATGCCGTCAGATATTCGGAGGAGAATATCAATCGGATCATCGATCAGGTCCGGTCCGGGGAGACGGACGACATCAGAAGCTGGCTGAACGGTATCACACCGGATACCGGAGATGAGTCCGATGTGAGGCTGGCAGGGGAACTGCTGAAACTTCTGGACGGGATCCGGCCGGAGCGGACTGAAAAGATGGAGGAGTCCGGGCCCTCCTTATAGACCCGGGAGGTGATGATTTTGTATTGTGTGCACTGTAAACATCCCGTCGGGGAAAACACAAAAACATGTGAATACTGCGGAGCGAAGCTGTCCCTTCCGGACAAGTGGAGAGGACAGCATGTCCGGAAGAAGGATATTCTTTCAGTCGATACTTGGTTTGCTCTGGTTGCGGCGGCCCTGACGGTCATCGTTTTATTTTTGCCTGCCTGCGGGTTTCAAAGTGATTCCGGAAGGGATCATGAGACGTTTCTGCAGGCCCTGACCGCGTTGGGAGAAACCGGCGGAGGAGTAAGAACGTGGTTTCTGGTTCTGCTTCTGGCCTTTACGGTGATTTATTTAAGCGCGTGGTTTTTAGGCGAGAAGAGCCGCCATTATTTCCAGATCGCCGTGTCCGGCGCGACCGGCTGCTGGCTGCTGTGTATCGTCTGGACCTTTTTCATGGCGGAAGTATGCGCGTATACGGGTGTGGACAGCCTGGCACTGGAGACGGGCTATTTCGTGTGGATTACGGCGCTGGTCCTGCAGACTGCCGGCGTGGTCCTTTACAGGATACAGACAAACAGGCTGAACAGAGGGAGGTAAGAGAGAATGGCAGAAAAGAAGAACACATCCATGGAGGAGATCGGCAGACAGCTGGAACAGGGCGTCAGGGCCCTGTTTACCACGGAGCAGTACACCACCTATCTGAAAGCCATGGATAAGTTTCATGAGTACAGCTTTAACAATCAGGTCCTGATCGCCTCTCAGAAGCCGGAGGCCACACTGGTGGCCGGATACAGGTCATGGGAGAAAAACTTTAACCGGCATGTGAAAAAGGGCGAGAAGGGGATCCGGATCATCGCACCTGTGCCCGTGAAGAAGAAGGTACAGCAGGATACCGGCGTCCAGCTGGCGGACGGAACGCCGCAGACGGAGGAAGTCGTCCAGATCATTCCGCGTTTTCGCTCGGTCACCGTATTCGACGTCAGCCAGACCGAGGGAGAGCCCCTGCCGGAGCGGCCGAACGTACAGATGCTGACGGATGATGTGGAAAGTTTTGACGCTTTTATGCATGCTCTGGAGAAGATCTCCCCGGTCCCGATCCGGTTTGACGAAATTTCCGGGACCGCCAACGGGTATTATGATGCCACAGAGAAAGAGATCGTCATCCGGAGGGGAATGAGCGAGAGCCAGACCGTCAAGACGGCCATACACGAAACGGTCCATGCCCGGCTCCATGATCCGGACAATGCCCGGAACGCAGGCAGGCGGACGGAGCAGGTGACGAGAGAGGTGGAGGCGGAGAGTACGGCCTTCCTGGTCTGTCATCATTTCGGCATCGATACGGGTGCGTATACCTTTCCGTACATCGCGGCGTGGTCCTCCAGTGTGGAAATGAAGGAACTGCGCTCCAGTATGGACCGGATCTGCGACGCTGCAACCGAGATCATCGATGACCTGACAGCTCAGCTGGAACCGGAACGGGAGGCAGGCGTGACCCTTCCGGAAGAGGAAAAAGAACAGGCACGGCACATCGGGGACAGTGTACCTGAGGAGCGGGAGATCGGAAAGATCGTCTACGCGCCCGCGTTCGATAACGGACAGTGGAAGGTGACGGCGATCGATCTGGAGAAAGTCCGATGGACCGGCAGCCTGATGGAACACAACGGCCTTGTGTATGACCGTGACCGGGACATGTACCGGACGGAGGAGGCGGCGTGGAAATCGATCCGGCAGGACCCGGAGGCCTGCCGGGACCTGGTGAAGTTCGATGACGAACATAAACCGTATCTGGTCAGCGGCCGCGGCCGGGAATCAGAGCGGTATCACGAGGATACGCCTCTCCCGTCCCAGTGCTACAGTGTCCTGCCGTCCACCGGTGAGATCATCATTGTCAAAAGAGGTGAGCAGGGCTATTACAGAACGACAGCTGCACCGGGGGACAGGGAGAAAAACAGGGAGCTGGCGGACCTTTATAATGCGAAATACGGGATCACCAGAGAGCAGGAAGATGCCCTGGTGGCCGGGTCCATGTTTGGTCCGGGCGGACCGCAGCAGCCTTCGCCGGAGGAAGAGGAAGAGCCGCTTGACAGGGAAGCCGTGGAGGAACTGCGGGCGGACTATCCGCCGGGCACCCGTGTGGAACTTGTAGATCCGGATGATCCGCAGACACCGGTGGATCAAGGGACGGTCCTTGACGTGGATGATGAAGGAGTCCTGCATATTGACTGGGACAGCGGATTCAGCCCGGATTTTGAT
>JAJQAH010000083.1:0-3848 GCA_021203885.1 Oscillospiraceae bacterium
GCGGGACGGCCGTGTTTTTCCTGGGTACGGGTCAGACGGTGTATATGTAGGCTTTAATGGGCCCCAAAAGGGGGCCGCCGGCCGGGCGCAGCTGCCGCCAGGCCCGGGTTTCTTTACCAGAAACGTGCCAGAAAGCCTCCACCTCTGCGAAGCAGGTGGGGGATGAATGGCACCATACACGAAAGAGTTGAGAATGCTGCATTTTTATGGTATAATATAGTATAACAATCTACAAATTTCATTAAGCATAAGGAGGTGATTATGATAGACAAAAGCTATAAATTTCGAATGTATCCAAATGAAATTCAATCTGAACAAATTAAACAAAATTGCGGTTGTTATCGATTCGTTTATAATCATTTTCTCTATACAAGGATAATGAATTATGAAGCAACAGGAGAGTCTTTCGGTTATTATGATTGCTGTGCCTGCCTTCCTGACTTGAAAAAGAAATACCCATGGCTGAGAAATGCTGACTCTACTTCGCTCCAAGTCGCTTTAAAAAACCTAGATAATGCATTTCAGATGTTCTTCATCGGTCTGAAAGATGGACGACATGTTGGATATCCAAAATACAAAACGAGAAGTTCGCATCGGCTTAAATATACATGTAAATATGTAAATGACAATATTGAAATTATAGATGAAAAACATATTAAACTGCCAAAACTTGGCGTAGTGGAATGCAGAGTTTCCAGAAAAGTTGAAGGTCGTATTCTTCGTGCCACTATAGAAATAACTCCAAGCGGAAAATTCTATGTGTCCATATGCTGTACTGATGTTGAGATGGAACAATATCCCAAAACTGGTCACAGTGTTGGTATTGATATGGGAATTAAAGATCTTATAGTGGACTCAGATGGCAATAAATATCCGAACAATAAATATATCAAAATGTACGAAAAACGATTAGCTATTGAACAACGTAAACTGTCACGAAAAACAAGGGGCAGTAAACGTTGGGAGAAACAGAGAATCGTAGTTGCAAGGATACAGGAAAAGATAGCGAATATGAGAAGAGATAACATACAGAAAGTAACAACTGAGTTAGTAAAAAATAACGATATTATCTGTATGGAAGATTTAAAACCCTCTAATATGATGAAAAATCATCATTTGGCAAAAGCCGTTGCCGATGCCTCGTTCAGAGAAATCAGACGTGAACTGGAATATAAATCTGAATGGCATGGAAGAAAAATACAATGTACAGATCCATTCTTCCCGTCAAGTCAGAAGTGTTCCTGTTGCGGTTATATTAACCCTGAGATAAAAGATTTATCTGTTCGTGATTATATCTGCCCTGCATGTGGTGCACATCACGACAGAGATGTAAATGCGTCGGTTAATATACGAGATGAAGGGTTAAAACTTATCAATTCCAAATAGATTCGCATGCGGGCAGGAACTGTCCAAATACACGAAAAATGTATTAAGCTCACAGAGGAATTTAAACTGTCAGTTTATAACTGACTTCCAATGAGGTGAGAATCCCCGCCTCTACGAAGTAGGCGGGGGAGCGTTCAAAAGCGCGGGGAATTGTGATATACTTTTCACCGTTCGACGGCCCGCACGGCGGGCAGGAAAAGAGGAAAGGAGCGCGTGCGCCGGCTTTAAGGCCGGTTCACGGAAATTTATGGTTACTGCAATCGTAGGTGCAAACTGGGGCGACGAGGGCAAGGGAAAGATCACGGACATGCTGGCGCAGGAGTCCGACGTGGTCGTCCGTTTTCAGGGCGGCGCCAACGCCGGCCATACCATCATCAACGAGTACGGCCGTTTTGCCCTGCATATCCTGCCCTCCGGCACGTTCAGCCCCCGGACGGTCAACGTCATAGGGAACGGCGTGGCCCTGGATATCCGGAAGGTCCTGGAGGAACTGGACGACCTCCGGACGTGGAAAGTGCCGGCACCCAGGCTGATCATATCGGACCGGGCGCAGCTTCTGCTGCCGTACCATGTCCTTCAGGATACCTATGAGGAGGAGCGGCTGGGCAGCAACGCCTTCGGCTCCACCAGAAGCGGGATCGCGCCTTTTTATTCAGACAAATACGCCAAGATCGGCATCCAGGTGGCCGACCTGTACGACGACGCCAGGCTGAAGGAGCGGCTGGACGCCGCCCTGTCCCTGAAGAACGTGCTCTTCGAGTCCCTGTACCACAAACCGCCGGTGGACGGGGAGGCCCTGTACCGGGAGCTTCTGGAACAGAGGGAGGAACTGCGCCCCTTTGTGCAGGACACGGTGCAGTTCATGCAGGAGGCCGTGGAGGACGGAAAGTCCATCCTGCTGGAGGGCCAGCTGGGCGCCCTGAAGGACCCGGAGCTGGGCACGGTGCCCATGACCACGTCCTCCCATACCCTGGCCGGTTTCGGCTGTGTCGGGGCCGGTGTCCCGCCGGCATCCATAGGGGATGTGATCTGCGTGACCAAGGCCTACTCCTCCTGCGTCGGCTCCCCTCACGACCCATTCGTCAGCGAGCTGACGGGCCAGGAGGGGGAGGAACTGCGCCGCCGGGGCGGCGACAAGGGCGAATACGGCGCCACCACCGGACGTCCCCGCCGGGTGGGCTGGTTCGACACGGTGGCCACCCGGTACGGCTGCCAGATCCAGGGCGCGACCCAGGTGGCGCTGACCTGCCTGGACGTGCTGTCCTATCTGGAGGAGATCCCCGTGTGCGTGGGGTACGACATCGACGGCGAGGAGACCGGGATCTTCCCGACCACATCCAGACTGGTGAAGGCCAGACCGGTTTTCACCACGCTGCCGGGATGGAAGAGCGACATCCGGGGCATTACGGACTACGATGATCTGCCGGATGCGGCGAAGGCCTATGTGGATTTCCTGGAGGAGAAGATCGGCTTCCCGATCTCGATGGTGTCCACCGGTCCCGGCCGGGATGAGATCACAAAGCGGCAATAGAAAAACAGGAAAAAACGAAGGCGGCGCGGCAGAAAAGCCGCGCCGCTGATATTTTAAAAGGAAAGAAAGTGTTTTTATCATGACCGTTCCGGAAAAACTGCAGGCGCTTCGCGAACAGATGCGGGCGCATTCGCTGGACGCCTGGATCGTCTCCGACGCGGATTTCCACGGGTCGGAGTACGTCAGCCCCCGCTTTCAGAGCCGGTCCTGGCTGTCCGGATTCACCGGATCCGCGGGCACGCTGGTGGTCCTGCCGGAGAGAGCCTGCCTCTGGACGGACGGGCGGTACTTCATCCAGGCCGCCGAGCAGCTGGAGGGCAGCACCATCGAGCTGATGCGCATGGGGCAGCCGGATGTGCCGGAGATGGAGGATTTTCTGGCAGAGCAGGTCCCGGAAAACGGATGCATCGGATTCGACGGACGGTGCGTCCCGGACTCCGCGGCCAAGCGGCTGGAGGAGAAGACCGCCGGGAAGGGGATCCGGCTGGTGACCGGCCCGGATCTGATCGACGTGATCTGGACGGACCGGCCGCCCATGCCGGCGGCGCCGGTCTGGGAGCTGGACGCCTCGCTGACGGGCATGACCCGGGAGGAGAAGCTGGCGCGTCTCCGGGAGGAAATGGAAAAGAAGAAGGCGGACTGCCTGCTGCTGACCGCGCTGGACGACGTGGCCTGGCTTCTGAACCTGCGGGGGGACGACGTGGCGTATACGCCCGTATTTCTCTCCTGCCTGCTGCTGGAGAAAGAGCGCGCCGGACTGTTCGCGGACCCGGAGATCTTCAGCCCGGAGATCCGGGAGGAACTGCGCGCCGCCGGGGTGGAGATCCACCCTTACGGGGAAGCGGAGGAACATCTTCAGAAGATCCCGGCAGGGCGCCGGGTGCTGACGGACCGGAACACGATAAGCCGGCAGATGCGCTGCGCCTTCGGG